>CALKRZ010000133.1 GCA_937989765.1 uncultured Clostridia bacterium
CCATAAAAATTGCTATTGATTTTGACTGTGATGAATAAATCCACACAAAAAGCCTGCGAAATGATCGCAGGCTTTTTGTGTGTGAAGAATTATATTTGTCTTAGATCATACTTTTGCAACGCTCCAAATTCAAAAAAAAGGAATACCCTGAGACAACCTATCATAGATTTATAGAACAACGGTAAAAGGGGGACAAAAGATGAAAATTAAAAGAATGATTGTATCTTGTTTGGGAAGCAACCTTAAAAATGTAATACAAAACATCCCTGACTGGGCTTTTGATGAAATGGAAGAGGTTCGGATCAGAGCGCTAAAACCTCTTATCATTTATAAAGCAAAGGAGGAGTTTTTTGTATCACCTCTGGGTAACTTGTCTACAACTCTCTCTACAGCCTTTATTCCTTCCCCTCAAGATCTCATCGATACCCTTGAGATCATGAGTAATTACTCTTTATACGCTTTTGAAGAAGAATTAAAAAATGGTTATCTGACACTACAAGGGGGACATCGAGTAGGTCTTGTAGGTAAAATTATTGTAGAATACGGCAAAGTAAAGACCCAGCGATATATAGGGGGGATGAATATTCGTATTTCCCACGAAATTAAAGGATGTGCCAATGAAGTGATTCCCCATCTGCTTTATAAAAACTCTATTTATCATACACTGATCGTATCACCCCCAAGGTGTGGTAAAACAACCCTGCTTAGAGATTTAGTGAGACAGATTAGTACAGGTATACCTAAAATATTTCATGGTATGACGGTAGGAATTGTAGATGAACGTTCTGAAATCGCGGGGAGCTATCAAGGTATACCCCAAAATGATGTAGGAATCCGAACGGATGTCCTAGACTGTTGTCCAAAAGCTGATGGAATGAGTATACTCCTTCGCTCCATGTCTCCTGGGGTCATTGCTGTAGATGAAATCGGAAAAACTGAAGAGCTGTATGCTATAGAAGATGCGCTTAGTGCAGGCGTAAAAATCATTTGTACTGTTCACGGTAGCTCACTCTCAGATATTCAAAAAAAGCCAGTATTATCACAATTACTCCAAAAACAAGCCTTTGAACGCATCGTAGTATTAAGTCATGCGAATGGACCTGGCACAATAGATTGTATTTTAGATGGACAAACATTAAAACCCATCTAGGGGGGATTTATATGATCATTCGATTAATAGGTGCTGCCTGTATTATTTTTGCCTCAACCTTATTAGGGTCTTATTGGTCTCGACTAGATGATTATAGAAAAGCTGATCTGCAGGAGCTCAAAAAGGCTTTATCTCTTTTGAAAACAGAAATCATATATGCGATTACGCCTCTTCCAGAAGCATTAGAACATATAGGAAATCGACTTGAAACATTTAAACTTCTTTTTTTGGAAATTAGCAAGGAATTTAAAAATAGAAATGGAGAAAGTGCATATGTAATATGGGAGCGGACGATCGTGAAACTAAAAGGTACGCATCTAAATAGAGAAGATAAAGAAATTCTCATAAACTTTGGAAAAGCATTAGGGTATCTTGATAAAGAAATGCAAACTAAAAATATAGAATTAACCATTGAATACTTAGAAGAACATATTGGCAAGCTGGCAGAATCTCAATCAAAAAACAGAAAGCTTTATCAAAGCTTAGGAATACTTGGAGGACTATTGCTTACTATTATACTTTTATAGTAAAATATAACCATTATTAGGAGGAAATGTATGGATATAACGATTGTTTTTAGAATTGCTGCTGTAGGTATATTGGTTTCTGTACTAAATCAAGTATTGATTCGTTCTGGCCGTGAAGAGCAAGCTATGATGACTACCTTAGCAGGCTTGGTCGTAGTACTTTTTTGGGTCATTCAATATATCAGCGAATTATTTAAAACAGTACAAACTTTATTTCAATTATAAAGCAGGAGATGAGCCTATGGAAATCATTCAGATCGTCGCCATTGGACTGCTATCCTCTATACTGGCTTTAATGCTCAAAAAACAAAGTCCTGAATCCAGTATGTATATTAGTATCGCTGCTGGAGTCATCATATTTTTTATGATCATATCAAAAGTATCCGTAGTAGTTGAGCTTTTGAAAGATATTGGTTCAAAAATAAATCTAGATACTATTTATATAGGAACTATATTAAAAATTATTGGCATTGCGTATATTTCAGAATTCGGAGTACAGATATGTAAAGACGCAGGTGAATCTGCGATTGCATCTAAAATAGAATTTTCAGGTAAAGTCCTGATTATGGTTATTTCTGCCCCTATACTGATGGCTCTGATGGATCTGATTATAAAAATGCTACCCTAGGAGTTTTGCATATGAAAAAAATAATTCTACTCTTCCTATTCATAGGTGTATTGTTTTTTCCTATAGGCGCTGTATATGCCAGCAGCAGCGATCTATTTAAAGAACAAGTTGATTCCCTTGATCTAAAACCCATAGAAAATATAATCGATCAAATAGAAACAAAAGCTCAGAATCCATACTTACAGCATGTATCTCTGAAAGAAATGGTTATAAAAGCTTCAAAAGGAGAGGTAAACATTTCTTTCTCTGCATTATTACAAGGCGTTTTTAGAGAAATTATAAAAGAGGTCTATGACCATCTCTCCTTAATTCGGCGCCTACTCTTTATTTCCATACTCTGCGCCCTTTTAAAAAATCTTAATACTTCTTTTCAAAGTAAGTCAGTAGGAGAGATTGGATTTTATGTATGCTACATTGTATTAATTATGCTTTTATTCCAATCCTTTCAGATTGCCATGGATCTCACCAACAACACGATCAATGAGCTAGTACTTATTATGCAGGCATTACTTCCAACTATGATTACTCTCATGCTGGCTTCAGGTAGTGTCACTACTGCTTCCTTATTTCAACCCTTAGTTCTTTTTATCATTGAAACTTTCTCTGTTTGGATTAGAGATATCTTAGTTCCTTTGATCTTCTTTACTGCTGTATTAGAAATTATAAATCACTTATCCGAAAAAGAAGTATTAAACCAAATGGTAAAGCTATTTAAACAAATGATTGGATGGTCTCTGAAAGGTACAGCTACTCTCTTTATTGCGATATTAAGTCTTCAGGGCTTAACAGTTCCCATTGCAGATGGCGTTGTGAATAAAGCTGCTAAATACGCTGTTGGAAACTTTGTGCCTGTAGTGGGTGGCGTTTTAACAGGCGCTGTAGATACAGTCTTAAACTGTTCACTACTTATCAAAAATGGAGTAGGGATCGCTGCCATCGTAGTATTAACTTTGATCTGTGCCGTGCCTATTATAAAGATTTCAGCACTTATTTTAGTGTATAAATGTACTGCTGCAGTAGTTCAACCCATTTCAGATGAGCGAATCGTAAAGTGTATGGACCAGATTGGCTCATCCTGTTCTTTATTATTAGGGAGCACAGCTACTGTAGCAATTATGTTTATGATTGCCATCGTGATGATGATCGGTATGGGGAATATGAGTGCCATGATGAGGTAGGTGATAAGATGATTGCTGCAATTGGAGAATTTATTAAGAATATTGTTATATTTTTGATATTCTCAGCGTTTATTGATATGATTCTCCCCAACAATGAGTATAAGAAATATATCAACATCGTAGTGGGGCTGATTTTAATGATCCTTATCATTCAGCCTGTATCAAAACTACTTTTTCAAAATCAAACTGATTTCGAACGGATGATTTTTCATAGAAATATGGAAATGAATCAAAAGTCTATACAGCATCAAAAAAAAATATATGAAGACCAACAAAATCAATGGATTATAAAATCCTATAAAGATCAATTAGAAAAACAGACAAAAATGCTTTTATCTACTCACATCAGTAGACCTATTTCAGAACTATCGATAGAAGTGAATGAAGATGCCCATACAGATCAATTCGGAATGATTAATAAGATCCTACTCACTGTTCATGTTGACTCTTCAGCGCAGTCTACAAAAAAATTATCTAAAGATTCCGTTCGTCCTATAGAAAAGATCGTCATCCAATCTCAACAACCTACCTCTAGCAGTTCGATTAAAGATGTTGAATCCTTATTACTGGAAAAAAATATAAAAAATTTACTAGCAAACTTCTATAATTTGTCCAGTGATAATATAATTATTACTGTACAAAAGAATTGATAAGGGGAGATAATATGGATTTTTTTAATCAGTTTTTTAAAAAATCGGAAAAGGGAGGCAGTACATTATTCTCAAACCTACTCTTTATTTTGGGTATAGGGGTCATTCTTCTTATATTTGGAAACTCTTTATTTGAAAATTTTGCGGGTACAAAAAAATCTCCTATGACCCATATTCCTTCAGTAGAGTCTCCAAAGCCTATGGAATCCTATGAGTCACTTATGGAAAAACGTCTAGAAGAAATCCTTTCCCGTATTGAAGGGGTAGGAAAAATCAATGTAATGGTCACACTATCATATGGAAAGGAGATTGTGATTGCTGAAGATCTTTCATCCACCCAGTCACTAACAAAAGAAAACGATGCGCAAGGAGGTACTAGAGAAATCGATAATAAAAATTCAGAAGAAAAGACTGTCATGTATACAACACAGCAGGGTACTACAGAGCCCGTCATTTTAAAAGAAAAGCAACCTATAATAGAAGGGATCATCATTATTGCAGAAGGGGGGAATCAACCAATTATTCAAAACCATTTAAGCAGGGCAGCACAAACTTTACTCAGTATACCTGCCCATAAAGTGCAAGTGTTCCAAATGCAAAATAAAAAATAAGGGGGATACAGTATGTTCGTAGTAAAAAGAAATCAAATTATTGTAACTGCTTTAATCGTTATGATTGCTATTGCCGGGTATTTAAATTATACAGATCGAGCCATCAGTCAGCCTGGCAGTGAAATTGTGTTTCATGAAGAAATAGGAGATAATAGTGCTTTAGTTCCTAATGAAGAATCCGCGCTCTTAGAAGAAGTAACGCTCATAGGTGCTGAAGGAGAAATCGGTACTGCTATGACGACTGAAGTCGCTGTAGAAGATATAGATGATCCTATGCTTGAAGACGCAGTCGCACTCCAAGTGCAAACTGGCAAAATTCCAGATTCTAAAGAAGCTGGGGCAGCAGTTTTTGTAAATAGCTCCAGTGATACACCATTTTTTGTGCAAGCAAAATTAGAAAGAGAACAGATTATGGCAAAAAGAAGAGAAATGTTAACCGAGCTCATCAATAATAAAAATCTAGAAAAAGACAAACGTGCCGAAGCCGCAGATGAACTTCTTACACTTCAAAAAAGAATTGAAAAAGAAGCCGCCGCAGAAGCGATGATTGAAGCCAAAGGATTCAAAGAAGTATATGTACGAATCGATGATCAAACAGTAGATGTCATCGTATATAATTCTGTTTTATCAGAAGCTGAAATTGCACAGATCGAAGATGTCATCCGAAGAAAAACGGGTGCCTCTGCAGATCAAATCAGAATCAGCCCTCTTAAAAGATAATGAATAAATGTCTAAAACAGATTTGCAAAATAATCGTAATCTGATATAATGATAATAATTATAGATCTATTTGTGCTACTAACTAGTATAACACATCATAACTTTCATAAAATGTGTTATACTAGTTAGTAGCACAGTAGATGTATACAAAAGAACTATGATACATAGGAGGGAAATCCATGTCAGAAACTACTACCACTTCCATGGAAATAGAGCAAGTAGGCCAAATACAAATTGCCGATGAAGTCATTGCCATTATAGCAGGTATTGCAGCTACAGAAGTAGATGGAATAGAAGGTATGTCAGGAAATTTTACGGGCGGAATCGCAGAAATACTAGGCAAAAAAAATCTTTCTAAAGGTGTTAAAGTCACTGTAGGTGAAAGAGAAGTCTCTGTTGATTTGTTTGTGGTCATCAAATTTGGAGTAACCATACCTGAAGTTGCTTTGACGGTGCAAAAACGAGTAAAAAATGCCATTGAAACCATGACTGGACTTACAGTCATCGAAATCAATGTAAATATTACAGGTGTTCATTTTGATAAAGATAAAGCAAAAGATACTGCTGACGGGGAAAAAGAAATTTTTTAATACGTATAAATGTATTAACCCTTAAATATGGAAACCCTATATTTAAGGGTTAATTTTCACGTTAGGCAACTTCAAGGAGGAAAAAACATGAGTCGACGTACTGCAAGAGAACATGCCTTTACGCTTCTTTTTCAATTAGACTTTTCTGAAGCAGAAGAAATAAAGGAAAAAACAGAACTATATTTTAAAGAAAACGAATTAATAGGTGATTCTGATCATTTATTTATCCTCCTAGAAATAGAAGGTGTTTTAAAACACAAACAAGAAATTGATACCATTATCGAAAATATTTCTAAAGGATGGGCACTATATCGTATGCCAAAGGTAGATTTATCGATCCTTCGTTTGGCTACCTATGAAATTCTCTTCTCCGATGAAGTCCCTGATAGCGTGGCTATTAATGAGGCAGTAGAGCTTGCCAAAAAATTCAGTGGAGATGAATCCCCAGCTTTTATCAATGGGATTTTGGGGAAAGTAGCCGAAAAATCATACTAATCATAGGTGGAATTATGTATGCAAAGAAGAATTTTTACTGTAGGCGAAGTAAATGAATATATTAAATCTCTATTAGAACAAGATTTTGCTTTGCGACATATATGGATTAAGGGAGAGTTATCCAACTGCAAAATTCATACTTCTGGCCATATATATTTTACGATTAAAGATCCCCAGAGCATTCTTTCCTGTATTATGTTTAGGAGCTACGCTAGCCTTGTTCCTTTCAAACCAGAAAATGGAATGGCTGTAGTGCTTAAAGGATATATCTCTGTATATGAAAAAACAGGACAGTATCAATTATATGTAGAGCAGATGGAACCTGAAGGAAAAGGTGCACTTTATGTAGCATTTGAACAATTAAAACAAAAACTTTCCCACAAAGGATATTTTGACCCTATCTACAAAAAACCTATTCCTAAATATCCGGCTTCTATAGGGATCATTACATCACAAACAGGTGCTGCCATACGAGATATGATTCAAATTGCTACCAGAAGAAATCCTTCTGTACAATTAATCCTCTATCCTGTATTAGTACAAGGTAGAGAGGCTTCACAGGCTATTGCCCAAGCTATTCATAAAATGAATCGTCTAGGTGAGGTAGACCTTTTGATTATTGGAAGAGGTGGAGGCTCTCTAGAAGATTTATGGGCTTTCAATGAAGAAATCGTGGCAAAAGCTATATTTGAATCTACACTTCCCATTATTTCTGCCGTAGGTCACGAAACTGATTTTACCATTTCAGATTTTGTGTCTGATTTACGTGCACCTACTCCTTCAGCAGCGATAGAACTATGTATTCCAGATGCAAATGATGTTCAGACTCTTATCGATTCATACCGTAAAATGATGAAAACTGCATTAGCTAGAAAAATTGAAAGATCTCATTTTCAACTACACGTGCTGCAAAACAAAAAAGCATTTCAAAAACCACTGGACCGCGTATATACATATTGGCATCATATCGAACAAATAGAAAATTTTTTAAACACAGAACTACAGCATAGAATGAGTAGCTATTCAAAGACTCTTTCTCATAATATCGCCAAATTAGAGACCTTATCTCCAATGGGTGTTTTACAAAGAGGTTATGCCTTACTACAATCTAAAGAAGGCGTTTCTCTTCGCTCTATTTCATCCGTACATCCAGGAGATGAAATTCTGATCACCATACAGGATGGCGCATTTTTTGCGTCCATTCATACTATACACCATGAAAACGGGGTGTCATTATGGCAAGAAAAAAACAAATGACTTTTGAAGAGGCTTTGAAACGTTTGGAGGAATTAGTCCATACATTAGAACATGGAGATTCGTCTTTGGAACAGTCTATTGAACTTTATAAGGAAGGCATGGACTTATCTACCTACTGTTCTTCACAGTTGGCTGATGCTGAAAAACGGATTATATCACTTCAGATGGATGAAAATGGCTCCCTTACAAAAAAGCCATTTTTAATGCAGGAGGAATATAAATGACCTATACAAAAGAAAACTTTAATAACACTTTTAAAGAAAAAATCAATACTATAAACACCGCTTTAGATACATACATTCCTATCCAAAATGAAATTCCTGAGATCATTTATGACTCCATGAGATATAGTATTTTTGCGGGTGGCAAACGCCTTCGACCTATTCTTATGATGGCTTGCTATGAAGCATTAGGCGGTCATGGCGATGAGATCATTCCTTTTGCCTGTGCCATAGAAATGATTCATACGTATTCACTCATTCATGATGATCTACCTACTATGGATAATGATGACTTTAGACGAGGAAAACCTACAAATCATAAAGTTTATGGGGAAGCTGTGGCATTACTCGCTGGAGATGCGCTCTTAAACTTAGCTTTTGAAACTATGATTACAGCTGCCAAGAAATATCCGCAAATTCCATGTTTGGATGCCTTGGACATCATCGCCAAAGCCTCAGGTACTAGAGGTATGATTGGTGGACAAACTATGGATTTACTGAGTGAAAATAAGGATATTGATATAAATACTTTGCAGTATATTCATGAAAACAAAACAGCCGCTATGATTTGTGCTGCTGTAAAAGCAGGCGCTGCTATGGCACAAGCCTCTATTGAAGAAATTCAAATAGTAGAACGTTTTGGATACTGCTTAGGTATGGCATTTCAAATCCAGGATGATATTCTTGATGTAATCAGTACAACAGAACAATTAGGAAAACCAATTCATAGCGATATCAAAAATCATAAATCTACCTATGTTTCTATAGTAGGACTCGAGGAGTCCAAACAATATGTGGAAAAACTTTCTAAAGAAGCATCGGATGCCCTGCATACTCTTACAAATCATACGCTTACAAACCATATACTGCAGGAAAATGGACATTTTCTACTGAGTTTAACAAAATATCTAATGCACCGCTCATATTAAGGGGGATATTTTTGAGACAATTAACAGCTATATTACAAAATAATGTATTGGGTATTGCGACGCTTGCATGGTTTGTTGCACAAATTTTAAAAGTTATATTTGTTCTTTTGCAAAGTAAAAAATTTGATTTTTCACGATTGGTCGGCTCAGGTGGAATGCCTAGTTCTCATTCTGCTTTTGTTACCGGACTTGCCTTTGCAGTTGGGGAACGATCCGGTTATCATTCTCCCTTATTTGCTGTATGTGCAGTACTCGGCTTGATTGTTATGTACGATGCAGCAGGTGTTCGTCGAGCAGCTGGCAAACAAGCTGCTGTATTAAATAAGATCATTGATGAAATTCAACATGAAAATTTAGATTTTGAAGAGCGTCTAAAGGAGCTTTTGGGGCATACGCCTATTGAAGTGGTAGCAGGAGCAATTTTGGGAATCATGGTGGCTATCATAAATAGCTAATGTGTATAAGGCATCTTCAAAAAAATAACTAGTCAATACGATCCGTGGGGCAATCCATTATTGGGATTGTCAATTTTTTTACTACACGAGCAGCTACTGTTGAAAGTTATAAACAATCAATGCTACAATACATTTGGTAGCTACAAGTAAAATACAGAATTTATTTAGAAAGAAGTGACTGCTTTGGCTAGGATTTTGGATCACATCCATTCGCCCCTAGATTTAAAAAGTCTTACCATAGATCAATTAAAAGTACTCTCTAAAGAGATCAGAGAGTTTCTTTTAGGTAGTTTATGCCATACCGGTGGACATTTGGCGTCGAACTTAGGGATTGTAGAATTGACAGTAGCCTTACACTACTGCTTCCAATCTCCCACCGATCAAATTATTTGGGATGTAGGGCATCAGTCTTATGTCCATAAGATCATTACAGGCAGAAAAAATCAATTTTCTACTTTGCGACAAATGGGGGGACTGAGCGGCTTTCCAAAACGAAATGAAAGCCCCCATGATATTGTAAATACAGGACATAGTTCAACATCTATTTCTGCGGCCTTAGGCTTAGCAAAGGCGAGAGATTTATCTTCGCTTGCACATCATGTGATTGCTGTAATCGGGGATGGTTCTTTAACTGGAGGCATGGCTTTCGAAGCCCTAAACAATGCGGGACGTGCCAATACAAATTTGATTGTAGTACTTAATGACAATCAAATGTCCATATCTCAAAATGTAGGCGGATTATCCAAATATCTAAATGATATTCGTACAGAACCTATGTATCTAGAAGTAAAAGAAGATGTAGATAGTATTTTGCAAAAAATCCCTCGTATCGGTAAGTATGTAGCAAAGACAGTAGAAAAAGCAAAAGGGAGCATTAAGTATTTTTTTGTGCCCGGTATGCTCTTTGAAGAATTAGGCTTTACCTATGTAGGTCCTATTTATGGTCATGATCTGCACTCTTTGACCCATGTAATGAAAAAAGTCAAAAAAATGAAAGGACCTATCCTTCTTCATGTCCATACTACAAAAGGCAAAGGGTATTCCCATGCAGAAAAAATGCCTGCAACTTACCATGGAATTGGTCCCTTTGATCTTGCTACTGGAGAATGTCCTCCTACTAACGAAGAAACCTATTCTGATGTATTTGGAAAGACAATGGTACAACTAGGCCATAAAAATAAAAAGCTCGTAGCCATTACTGCTGCTATGCCCGATGGTACAGGGCTACAGTATTTTCAAGAATCTTATCCAGATCGTTTTTTTGATGTAGGGATTGCTGAAGGACATGCTGTCACATTTTCGGCGGGTCTTGCCCTAGGTGGCTATAAACCAGTGTTTGCAGTATATTCTTCGTTTCTGCAAAGGAGCTATGATCAAATTCTTCATGATATCTGTATTCCAAATCTCTCCGTAATCTTCGCTGTTGATCGTGCTGGAATTGTAGGGGCTGATGGTGAAACACACCAAGGAATTTTTGATTTATCATTTTTGTCCCATATTCCCAACTTGACTATCCTAGCACCCAAAAACAAATGGGAAATGAGTGCCATGCTTGCGTATGCTGTTTCTTTTTCAGGACCTGTAGCTATAAGGTATCCAAAAGGTACGGCATATACAGGACTACCACAGTGTACTGCTCCCATTATCCATGGACGTTCGGAACTTATCTATGAAGGGGCAAGTATTGCTATTGTAGCAGTAGGTACTATGATTGAAAAAGCAGTTGTTGTGTGTGAACAGTTAAAGAATTTGGGGCTTCATCCTACCTTAGTAAATGCTAGATTTGTTCAGCCTATAGATGAGCAATTGCTTATAAGATTGTCTCTTACCCATTCGTATATATTTACCATGGAAGATAATATTAGGTCAGGGGGATATGGCAGCAAGGTATTGGAATTGCTTTGCGCCCATGGCTTTACTAACACGAAAATACATAATTTTGCATTTCCCAACACATTTATAGAACACGGTAGTTGTGAACAATTATATAAAAAATATAAAATGGATGTAGATAGTATGGTAGATATAATTACCGCCACTGTGATGCACCAAGGAGATGAATCCCATGGCTGAAAAAGACCGCTTGGATATTGTACTTGTAAAAAATAATTTAATTTCGTCTCGAGAATTGGCAAAAAGTATAATCATGATGGGGAAAGTATATATAGATGGTATTAAAGAAGATAAGCCTGGAACAAAAGTATCACTCCATGCAGAAATCTTCATTAAAGATTATGAACAGAAATATGTCAGTAGGGGTGGTTTTAAACTTGAAAAAGCAATGTCCACCTTTCCTATTGTGTTGCAAGATAAAATTTGTCTGGATATTGGCGCCTCTACGGGTGGATTTACAGACTGCATGCTCCAGAATGGAGCAAAAAAAGTGTACGCTATTGATGTCGGATATGGTCAGTTGGCTTGGAAACTAAGACAAGATGAGCGGGTTATATGTATGGAAAAAACCAATATACGAGGTGTAACCATAGCGGACTTACAAGATCGAAGTGACTTTGCTTCTATTGATGTATCTTTTATTTCCCTCACGAAAGTGCTCTCACCCGTTTGTGCACTCCTTCATGAAGACGGAGAGTTGGTATGCCTAATTAAACCTCAGTTTGAAGCTGGAAGGAACCAGGTGGGCAAAAAAGGTGTTGTAAAAGACCCACTTGTCCATAAGGAAGTGCTCACTACCGTAACTAATTATGCCTGCTCTTTAAACTTACAGGTACACGGGATTAGCTTTTCTCCTATTAAAGGGCCAGAAGGAAATATAGAGTATTTAACCTACCTGCATAAATCTAAAGAAGGACTTCCAGAAGAAGCTCGGATACTTTTGATCCAAAAAATTGTAAGTGAAGCCCATGGCACATTGTAAAAACTATATGCTCCTTTAAATATAGGATCTCAGAAAAAGTATGTGGTGGTAAGGCAAATATATAAATCTGGAAACAACTGCAACAAAGGAGCGCGTCCCAGATTTCAACTAAACTTACCCTTTGCATAAGCGCGATTTTGCAGCTGCTTCTAGATTTATATATTTGCCTTACCACATACTTTTTCTGAGATCCTAAATATCTATAGTTCTACAAATGGAGGTTATCATGAAAAAAGTTGGAATAATTCCAAATCTAGATAAAGACATCGACCTAGTGACCACTAAACAGCTTGTACAGTGGATTCACTCGAAACAATGGATTCCTCTGATGACAGAACCTATAGCAGATAAGCTCAATCATTTATATCCGCATAGTACTGCAGAAGAAATATATAGCGCTGCAGATTTTCTCATTGTTTTAGGTGGTGATGGTACTTTGCTTGGCGTATCCCGTCATGCTGCCTTACATGACACACCCGTTATGGGGGTAAATTTGGGCACATTAGGTTTTTTAACAGAAGTAGAAAAAGCAGGTATGATTTCGGCACTGGAATGTTTATTTACTGGAAACTATTCGATCCAAAAAAGAATGATGTTAGAAGCCAGTATTCTCACTCAAAGCACCATCCATGATACCTTTATTGCGTTAAATGATGTAGGAATCACAAGAGGATCATTTTCAAGAATTATTGATCTTCATATTTATATCAATGATCAGTTTGTAGATGTTTTTCCTGCTGACGGTATTATTATATCTACACCTACTGGTTCTACCGCCTATAATTTATCTGCAGGTGGACCTATTTTAAATCCCACTTCAGAAATGATGGTGATTACACCCATTTGCCCTCATACCCTCTATGCTCGATCCTTTGTCGTGTCTGGAGATGATACCATCAAGATCCTAATCGGTCAAAATACAAGTCACGATATATTACTAACCATGGATGGACAGATCGGTCATCCGCTTCGGAATAAGGACATCATACTCATTCGAAAATCAAAATACTATACTAGTCTGATAAAAACCAGCAATACAAATTTTTATGATATACTAAGGAAAAAAATAGCTGGTGTAAGGAAGTGAGATAAGCGCATGAAAATAGAACGTCAGTCAAAAATACTAGAGTTAATTCAAAATTATGAAATTGAAACTCAAGAAGAGCTAGCAGATCGTTTAAAAAATGCTGGATTTGAAGTAACCCAAGCTACCATCTCTAGAGATATACGCGAATTAAAATTGACAAAAATAGCAACTGATCATGGCGCACAAAAATATGCTGTTTTTTCAACTTTTGAAGTACCTATATCTGACCGATTCATACGAATATTTAAGGAAGCTGTTATTTCTATGGATTATGCACAAAATATACTCGTCATTAAGACATTATCAGGAATGGCCATGGCGGTAGGGGCTGCACTAGATGCTCTTCACTATAAGGAAATCATAGGGAGCATTGCTGGTGATGATACCATTTTTAGTGTTGTAAAAACGGAACAACAAACCATTCAACTTATGGAAAAACTTGGGCGTTTAATGCATTCCAATCTATAATATGAAATGTATGAGGAAGGAGTCCTTTGATGCTTGAACACTTATATATCAAAAATGTAGCTCTCATTGATGAGATTACCATTGAGTTTCATAGAGGGTTAAATATACTAACTGGAGAGACAGGCTCTGGAAAATCTATCCTCATTGATTCTATTAATTTTGCATTAGGAGAGAGGGTTTCTAAGGATTTTATTCGCAGTGGAGAAGAGAGTAGTGTGGCAGAAATTTTATATAAAGTAGAGAATAAGGATATTTTACAAGCTTTAGAGCATATCGGAATAGACATTGAAGAAGACCAATATCTTCTGATCTCTAGAGGCGTTCACCATGGGGGTAAAACGATATGTAGGATCAATGGGCGAACGGTTACGCTAGGCATGCTAAAACAAATATCTGATCTACTGATTGACATTCACGGTCAACATGAGCATCAGTCTCTTCTTAATTCTTCCAAGCACATTGAGTTATTGGATCAATTTTGTGGTGAATCTCTTCAGCAAAAAAAAGAAAAACTTCATCCTTTATATGTTTCATATAAACAAATTAAAGAGGATATACAAAATCTATGCGGCAATGAACGGGAGCGAGAACACCGCATGGATTTATTAAAATTTCAACTTCAAGAGATCAGTCATGCGAATCTAACGCCTACAGAAGAAGAGAATTTAGCTGCCCAAAGAAAAATTCTTTCACATTGTGAAAAGCTTATGCACAATACTAAAGAAGCTTTTTCACTGCTTTATGATAATAGTGCATATAGCCTATCTGCTGCAGATGCTATTGCAAAATCACTACTCCTTCTTCAAGATTTGACTTCTATTGATGAACAATTGCAAAAGACTGCAGAAGTATTAGAATCTGTATCAGTGCAGTTAGAGGATGTTATTGTTGATATACGCAACTATAGAGAGCAGTTGGATCATGACCCTCAAGTTTTATATGAAATCGAAATACGATTAGATCTAATTTATAATTTAAAGCGAAAATATGGTAATACTATTAAAGAGATTCTCCAGTACTATGAAAAAATACAAGTAGAACTAGACATATTAGAAAATAGTCAACAAAGACTTCAAATATTATTAGATCGCAAAGAGGAAATTATTTCTTCCATACAACTGCTTTGTAAGGAAATCACGGATATACGCACAAGCCAAGCTGATTTTATTAGTCAAAAGATAGAAAATGCTCTTC
>CALKRZ010000134.1 GCA_937989765.1 uncultured Clostridia bacterium
GCTGATATTCCGGTCGCAGATGGAGACAGACTGAATATCTGCTTCCGTGATAGTGCTGATAACTGGGATAATAATGAAGGTCACAATTATACTTTTAGTATTCATTAACACGCAAAAAAGGCTGGATATTTACATATCCAACCTTTTTTGTTTATTATTATGTATATCCGTTCTTATTCTGCGTCCACTACTGCCATATGGCTGATGAGGTCAAGAACTTTATTAGAATAGCCCCACTCATTATCATACCAAGCTACTAATTTAACGAAGTTGTCATTCAAGGAGATCCCTGCATTTGCATCAAATACAGAAGTACATACTTCACCGATAAAGTCAGAAGAAACCACTGCATCTTCAGTATATCCTAAGATTCCTTTGAATTCATTTTCAGAAGCTTTTTTCACAACTGCTTTGATTTCTTCATAAGAAGCTGCTTTGTCCAAACGGCAAGTCAAATCTACAACAGATACATTGATGGTAGGAACGCGGAATGCCATACCTGTTAATTTGCCTTTTAATTCTGGAATAACTTCTCCTACTGCCTTTGCAGCGCCTGTAGAAGATGGAATAATGTTTGCCGCAGCAGCACGTCCGCCTCTCCAGTCTTTTTTAGATGGGCCATCCACTGTTTTTTGGGTCGCTGTCGTTGCATGTACTGTAGTCATTAATCCTTCTACGATCCCGAAGTTATCATTGATGACTTTGGCAATCGGTGCCAAACAGTTTGTTGTACAAGAAGCATTAGATACGATATTCATATCTTTTGCATATTTAGTATGATTTACTCCCATAACGAACATAGGTGCATCTTTGGATGGAGCACTGATGATAACTTTTTTGGCGCCGCCTACAAAGTGAGCGTCTGCTGTATCATTGGTTGTAAATACACCTGTAGATTCTACTACATAGTCAGCACCTGCTTCACCCCAAGGAATTTCTTGTGGTTTCATACATTCGTATACAGCAATTTCTTTGCCATTGACTACAAGCTTGCCGTCTTTTACTTCTACTTCGCCGTCAAAACGACCATGTACTGTATCATATTTGAGCATGTACACCATATAGTCCAGATCGATAAATGGGTCATTGATTGCTACTACCTCAACTTCTGGTTTGTTAATAGAAGCACGAAATACAAGTCGTCCAATACGTCCAAAACCATTAATACCTACTTTTACTGCCATTGTTTTTACCTCCTAAGTAATTTTTGTTCATTCGTGAATAAATGAATATCAAAGTGTATACCTATTCATTATACCATAAATTTTGTTTTTGTTAAGAGTATAGATTTATTTTTTTTGAAGTTACCTTATTGAAAGTACTGTATGCCTGCTGCAAAAATTTTCTGATCCATAGATCCGGGGATATTTTTTGCTATACTGGGTCCTATTCTTTCACTGTGACCCATTTTGCCGAGGATTCGTCCATCTGGGCTCGTGATTGCCTCGATGGCTGCCATAGAACCGTTGGGGTTATAGGGCATATTCATGGTGGGCTTTCCTGTAAGATCTACATATTGTGTCGCGATCTGTCCATTTTGCCCTAGTTTTTCGATCCACTGGGTACTAGCTACAAATCTTCCTTCTCCATGAGACACGGGGATATTATGAATATCTCCTGCTTCCACATTGGCAAGCCATGGGGACATGGTGGATACGATCTGCGTTTGAACCATAGTCGATACATGTCTGCCTATGGTGTTATAGGTCAGGGTCGGACAATCCTCTGTCATATCTCGGATCTCTCCATAAGGAACAAGTCCGAGCTTAATAAGTGCTTGGAATCCATTACAAATCCCTAGCATCAGCCCATCTCTTTTGTTTAAAAGCTCCATCACTGCTTCAGCCACATAGGGGTTTCTGAATGCTGTGGCAATAAATTTCCCAGAACCATCCGGTTCATCTCCTGCACTAAATCCCCCAGATAACATAATGATTTGTGCTTGTTTGATTTTTTGCACCATCGCTTGGATAGACCACTGTATATCTTGTGCGGTACGATTTCGGATGATCAATGTGTCTACTTCTCCGCCAGCCTGTTCAAATGCCTTCTGGGTATCATATTCACAATTGGTTCCTGGAAATACAGGAAGGAATATCCGCGGCTTTATGATCCTGCCATACGGTTTCGCAGTATTTCTTTCTGTATAAGCACCTACCTGTGGTATACTCATCTCTGCTTTTTCAACCGTAGGGAACACAGGCTCCAGCGTCTGCTCCCATACTCTTATTCCCTCTTCTAGTGCTATATCTATGCCATTGATATGGATGACAGGCTGTTCTACTGTAGTTCCTATTATCCTATAGGATATGTCCCCTAATAATTCTTCTATAGATTGCTGTCCCTCTACTTCCACGACGAAAGAACCATATGCAGGGGCAAAAAGATCTTCTGGTTGCATGAAATCTGCAAAGTTTATTCCGATTCTATTGCCAAAACACATTTTGCTTATAGCTTCTGCGATACCCCCCGCTTTTACTGTATGTGTCGCACAGATCTTCCCATCATGGATCAACTTTGTGATCGTATCGAAGCTTTTTTTAAGCAATGCCATTTGGGGTAGTTCGTATTCGTCTCGTACTGCTTCTATATATACCACCTTGCTGCCTATTTGTTTAAACTCTGGAGATATCACATGATCCACCGATACAGCATCCACCGCAAAAGCCACTAGCGTAGGGGGTACATGGAGTTCTTTAAAGGTACCAGACATGCTGTCCTTGCCCCCAATGGCAGGAAGATCTAGACTTATCTGTGCATAATACGCACCCAAAAGGGCACTCAAAGGTTTGCCCCATTTTTCAGCATCTTTCCCCAGTCTCTCAAAGTATTCTTGTAATGTGAGACGAATCCCTTTATACTTACCTCCAGCTGCCACTACTTTGGCTGCTGCTTCAATCACAGCGTATACAGCTCCATGAAAAGGACTCCACTTAGACATCTGCGGATTATACCCATGAGACATAATCGTTGCTGTCGTCGTTTTTGCACTCCCTACTGGGATTTTAGCCACCATAGCTTCTGCGGGTGTGCTTTGATATTTTCCTCCAAAGGGCATCAGTACCGTCCCTGCTCCAATCGTACTATCAAACCTTTCTATCAAGCCCTTTTGACTACATACATTGAGATCAGATAGCACTTCAAACCACGCTTTTTTCAGTCCATCACCATTATATTTTTCAGTTTCAGTCTTACCGTTGAAAAAGTTATTTTGCTGTTTTGGGGCGATAATACAAGCCTTCGTTTTTTGTTTGACTCCATTCGTATCTAGAAAATCTCTGCTAATATCTACGATCGTAGTCCCTCGCCATATCATTTTCAGCCGTCGATCCGCAGTGACTACGGCTACCTCTGCCACTTCTAGATTTTCCTCTGCCGCAAGTTTGCTAAATATGTCTACGTCCTCTTTGGATACTACTACAGCCATTCTTTCTTGAGACTCAGAAATAGCAAGCTCCGTACCATCTAGTCCCTCATACTTTTTGGGTACTCGGTCTAAGTCAATCACAAGACCATCAGCTAATTCTCCAATAGCCACTGAAATTCCTCCTGCCCCAAAATCATTGCACCGCTTAATCTTTTGGGTCACTTCAGGATTTCTAAAAAACCGTTGTATCTTTCGTTCTGTAGGTGCATTTCCCTTTTGCACCTCTGCCCCACAGGTCAAAATAGACTCTTCGGTATGCTCTTTGGAAGACCCCGTAGCGCCTCCACAACCATCCCTTCCCGTTCGTCCTCCCACAAGGAGTATTACATCTCCTTCTTTGGGCTTTTTCCGCACGACATGATCCTTGGGTGCTGCTGCGATCACCGCCCCGATTTCCATCCGCTTTGCCACAAAACCTTCATCATAGATTTCTGTCACATGACCTGTAGCGAGTCCGATCTGATTCCCATAAGAACTATAGCCTTGAGCAGCTCCCGTGGTAATCTTTCTCTGAGGCAATTTTCCTGGCAGCGTATCACCTACTGGAGTTCTTGGATCACCACTGCCTGTGATTCGCATCGCTTGGTATACATATGCTCTTCCAGACAAAGGATCTCGGATGGCGCCTCCAAGACAAGTTGCAGCACCTCCAAAAGGTTCTATTTCGGTAGGATGATTATGCGTTTCATTTTTAAACATCACTAGCCATTTCTGTACAGCTCCATCTACATCCACATCTACTTCGATACTGCACGCATTGATCTCATCCGATATATCTAGATCCGGAAGCTTTCCCTGTTTACGTAGCTGTTTCATCCCAAGAACCGCAATATCCATAAGACATACATCTTTCTCCTTATCTCCATATACTTCCTGTCTACCCTGAAGATATAAATCATACGCTGCACGAATAGGCGCTGCAAAATGCCCCTCTTGGATTTCTACTGCTTCTATTTCAGTCAGAAAAGTAGTATGTCGGCAGTGATCAGACCAATACGTATCGATCATCCGAATCTCTGTGACTGTAGGATTCCTTTTTTCTACATTTGTAAAATACCCTTGACAGAATACTATGTCTTCCACACTCATCGCTAATCCAAAATCGCCATGAAACTGCTGCAGTTCCTCCAGACTTTCCCCAGTAAATCCTTGTATCTCCTCTATATCTTTTGCCACCTGTATATGCATTTCAAGACTTGCAGGTTTTTCTATCTGGGCTTCTCTTGAATCCACAGGATTGATACAATATTCCTTGATCTTTAGGACTTCCGTATCCGACAGTTGCCCCCGTAATACGATTACCTTTGCCGCAGCAATCACAGGCGCTTCCTGCAAAGTCAACATCTGTACGCACTGCACCGCAGAATCAGCCCGTTGGTCATACTGCCCCGGCAAATACTCCACCGCGAACATCGTTCCATCTATTTCTAAAGGAAGTGCTTCCTCATAAGGAAGTGCTTCCTCATACCCATGATCCACCGGCGGCTCTACAAAAATAGTGCCCCTCGCTTTTTGGTACTGTTCTTCCGTCAACCCTTCTATATCATACCGATTCACAATCCGTATACCCACGATATTTTTAACACCTAGATTTTCTCGAATATCTGCCAAAAGATGCTGTGCCTCTACATCATATCCCTTTTTCTTCTCCACATACAACCGTCTAATCCCCTGCATAGTTTCTTCTCCTTTATCTCATCCTACTATCACAATAGTAACCAAATTTTTCATTTCTCACAAATCAAGTCATTAGAAGACTTATCATAGGCGTAAATTTAAGCCATCATTTCGAAATATCGCTCAAGGAAATATTTCATTTTCATAGCGTTCTAGTCGCTGGTGGTATAAGTTACCCTGAACAAAGACCGATTATTTTATTGCGTGTAAACTTACGTATATCGCCATATTGTCCACAACGGCTGCCTCAGATCGCTTCGTTCTAGTATACGGCAATAAGCTCCACGAACTCTATTCAAATTGAAATATTCCCTTTCGCTTAGGCTATCTGCTATATTATGGCTTAAGTTTACACTTATGGAAGACTTATATACTTGCCTGTCCGCCTGCTTTTAGATCTATAAAAAAGTACTATGAAAAAGTATATAGTGGTCAGGCAAATATATAAATCTGGAAACAACTGCAACAAAAGAGCGCGTCCCAGATTCCAACTACACTTTCCCTTTACACAAGCGCGATTTTGCAGTTGTTGGAAGACTTATATATTTGCCTGACCACGCACTTTTTCATACACCCCGATTTTTATTGACAATTTTATTATATCGCACTATGATTAATAAGTAAAATTAATACCTCTAATAACATTCATAAGGAGTACTTATAAATGGATATTCACTTTGAACTCTATAAAATCTTTTATTATGTAGCAAAAACTCTGAGCTTTTCTGAAGCCGCAACTCAACTCTTCATCTCTCAATCTGCCGTCAGCCAAGCGATCAAATCCTTAGAACAACAAATGGACTGCCAGCTCTTTAACAGAAGTACAAAACAAGTTCATTTAACAAAAGAAGGACAAGTACTATTTCTACATGTGGAACAGGCTTTTAATTTTATCAAAAAAGGAGAACGTAATATCTATGAGATGCGTACCCTCGAACAAGGTGAAATAAGAATTGGAGCCAGCGATACCATCTGTAAATACTATCTCCTCCCCTTTTTCAAGCAGTTTATAGCCTTATATCCAAATATAAAAATCCAGATTACCAATCGTCCCTCTGCCACCTGCATAGAACTCTTAAAACAAGGAACCATCGATTTTGCAGCCGTCAATCTTCCAAGCAAGCTTTATCCTGGGATGACCGTAGAAACCATTCAAACCTTACAGGATGTTTTTATAGCTGCACCTACCTTTACTTTTTTACAAAACAAAAAAATCTCTATAGATCAATTAAAACAGTACCCACTACTTTTGCTAGAAAAGAAAACTAGCACCCGCGCATTTCTAGAAAACTTCCTCTCACAGCATCAGATTCATATCACACCTGAAATCGAATTAAGCAGTGTGGAATTATTAGTCGAAATGACAAAAATCGGCCTCGGCATTTCCTTTGTCATGAAAAAAGCCGTAGAAAAAGAACTATCTAACGGGGAATTATTTATCCTAGATCTAGATACGATGATTCCTACAAGAGAGATTGCGATGATTACGCATCAAAATATTCCTCTTCCTAGAGCAGCTCTCAAGTTTATTGAGCTATGTACAAGAAATAGTAGTTCCTCTCCATCATAAATCGAGTATAATATTTATAGCAAAAAAATATCTTTGAAAAGAAAGGAGTTAGCATTTTGTTACCTATGATTCTTACCTATCTATTATTCATAGTAGGACTTGTCTGCATTATTAAAGGGGGTGACTATTTTGTCGATAGCGCCACTTGGATTGCTCGCCGCACTGGACTTTCAGAAGTCCTCATCGGTGCTACGATCGTCAGTCTAGCTACTACCTCTCCTGAAGCTACTGTATCCATCATCTCTTCTGTGCAGGGGCATTCTTCCATAGCACTTGGAAATGCTATCGGTTCGATCATCTGTAATACGGGATTGATTTTGGGTTTATACAACATTATAAAGCCTTCTCGTATCCAATCCCATCTATTCAAAACCAAAGGATTGATGATGCTTGGTTATATCGGCATTTTATGGTGGTTAGCATCCAACGGAACTATTGGACGAATGGATAGCATTATTTTACTCGTATTATTAGTAATCTATATTATTTATAATATATCTGCTGTTCGCTCCACAAGAAACAAGCCAAATTCCGAAGACCCTCCCCATCCTATATCCAAAAAAGAAGTTTGGGTGAATGGTGCCAAATTTGTTTTTGGTATCGGATTGATCCTCATCGGTTCCAAACTCTTGGTGGATCATGGGATAATGATAGCCCAGTGGTGGGGTGTGCCTGAAGCAGTGATTAGCCTTACTATGATTGCCTTGGGTACTTCTCTTCCTGAGTTGATCACTTGTATGTCTGCACTGGCAAAGGGCTATGTAGGATTATCCATCGGCAATATTCTAGGGGCTAATATCCTGAATGTAGCCATGGTGATCGGTCTCTCTGCTGGCGTACACCCGCTTGAAATTTCTCAGCAAGCGATTTATTTACATATCCCTGTCGCGCTTGGTATTACATCCCTTTTGGTCATCCCCACACTACTTTTCAAAAAAATAAGCAGAATCCAAGCGATCCTGCTTTTGGGGGTATATCTCATATATATAGGGGCATTATTCTTTATTATTTAGTCAAAAATCAGGGTATACTCCACATATACTCTATAGTATGTAAAATAGGAGGAAATAATAAATGGATCAAACAAACCTTTATGAATTTATCACAAAAAGAAAGTCGATCAGAAAATATGACTTAACCCCACTAGATCAAGATACCTTAGGAAGCATTACTTCCTATATGCATACTGTAAAACCATTATATGATTCCATCCAAGTAGATATGAAGCTTGTATCTCAAAATGATGTCAATAATCTGCTTTCTATCAATGCACCGCATTATATTATCGTATCCTCCGAAAAAAAAGAGGGATATTTGACCCATGTGGGATTTATGCTTCAACAAGTAGATCTCTTCCTTTCCTCTATAGGAATCGGCAGTTGTTGGCTTGGCATGGGTAAACCTTCAAAATCAATCCTAACTACATCAGAACTTGAATTTGTGATCGTATTAGCCCTTGGCAAATCCAAAGAACCCCTACATAGAATGAACATTTCGGAGTTTAAAAGAAAACCGATAGAAGCCATTAGTAATGTCCATGAAGAAGATTCACTCCTCTCCGCTGTTCGACTCGCTCCCTCTGCAACCAATAGCCAGCCCTGGTATTTTATACGATCTGGAGATCGATTTCATGCATACTGTATAAAAAACAATATGGTAAAAGCTATACTCTATGAAAAAATGAACAAGATCGATATGGGTATTGCGATTTGCCATCTCTGGCTTGCAGCAGTCCATACGCACAAGAACATGAAATGTATCCAAGACATGCAAGCCCAAGGTACGCTTCTGTCAGGGTATACGTATCTTACTACCTTACAGATTCAGTGATCAAAAGCCCCCTATTTCAAAAGAAATAGGGGGGCTTTTTTAGC
>CALKRZ010000135.1 GCA_937989765.1 uncultured Clostridia bacterium
TGAATTCATTACTATGAAAGTGAAAATAATGGATATTACCTATGATTATTTACCACAGAAAATAAAAGTAGGAGAAGGAGCCATTCTGATTGATACAGGGTATCCAAAACAAAAAGACTTTCTTATATAGAAAATAAAAGCTGAAGAAATAGATTCTAAGCAGAGAAGTATATTTTTTGGAATGTGGGGAATCATGTAAATACCCCCCAAGAAAATTTAACACACAAAAAAAAGTTGCGGGAGCCTTTGTGCTTCCGTAGCTTTTTGCATAAAATACAAAAAGCTATTGACAATGAAAGAAAAATTACATAATATGAAAATATATTACTTCTGAAAAGGGGAATTTTAATGTCTGCTGGTGTTCTTAACTAATCAATTTGATAGAGGTTCTAAAAGAGTGCAGTTTTTATCAGGGCTGCATGTAGGCTTTTTTTTGTTATGCCTTTTTTAGAACACTTAGTTGAGAACATGGAGAGTAGTTTTATAGGTTGATTTCGTAGCTGCCGTGCCATACACGGCAGCTTTATGTCTATATAAGAACGTATATGAAATAATAATGTCGTATACTAGTTTTATATAGGCATAATATATGAGATCAAAGACTGTAGATGACTGTGTTCATTTGCGGTCTTTTTTTATTTTCTAAAGAAGTAATTTGAGGAAGGATCATATAGAAAGGAGTGATTTTGATGCAGGATGGATGGAAAAAAAGCATAGAAGAATATGGCAAAAAAATAATAAACCCAAACAGGAGGAAATCATAATGAATGAACATGCAATGGAAATGTTAGAATATGCTAAGATCAAAGAAAGGCTAGGAGAATTTACTATATCAGAATTAGGGAAAGCATTGGTTGTTCAGTTGCACCCCATTACAGATGTAGAACTGATCAAGAGATGGATCAGAGAAACTACAGAGGCTCGGGCGATTGTAGAACGCAGTGCTAGTATCCCTATTCAAAGCTTAACAGGGATTGAACAAGGAGTGAGAAAACTAGGAAAGGGTACTGCGCTACACCCAGAAGAGCTAGATAGTATAGCGAGCTTATTAAAAAGTGGAAGAAGAGTAAAGAAATTCATGGAGGATAAGAGTATCCTAGCTCCAACAGTCAGTGCGTATGCATATTCGATCTATGAGTTGTCCGATGTGATCCAGGAGATCGATCGCTGTATAGTGAATCATCAAGTAGATGATAAGGCAAGCCCAGAGCTTTCTAAAATCCGAAAGAAGATTATTATTCTAGAGGAGCGCATAAAAAGTAGGCTAGAGAGTATTTTAAAATCTCCTGGGTATCGTGCTTATATTCAAGAAAATCTAGTCAGCATGCGAAATGGAAGGTATGTAATCCCTATAAAAAGTGAATATCGGAAAAATATCGAAGGGCATGTACTAGACAGCTCTTCTAGTGGTTCTACAGTATTTATTGAGCCCGCAGAAGTACGAAAGCTGCAGGATGAATTGAATGTTTTTCAGATCGAGGAGCAAAAAGAAGAATATAAAGTATTATCCTATTTAACAGGCGTACTAGAATCCTATCAAAGAGAACTTAGTATAAATATAGAAACGATGGCGCACTATGATTTTATTTTTGCTAAAGCAAAGTATAGTAAGTCTTTGGATGGAATATCTGGAGAAGTAAATACAGATCGAGTGATTCAGATCCGAGGAGGAAAGCATCCATTGTTAGGAAAAAGTGCAGTACCTTTGGATTTTGCCATCGGAAAAGGGTATCGGACATTAACCATTACAGGACCTAATACAGGTGGGAAAACAGTGGCACTTAAAACCGTAGGACTTTTGACGATGATGGTACAATCGGGTCTTCATGTGCCAGCAGAGCGAGGTAGTAGTTTTTCGGTTTTTGGAGATGTACTGGTGGATATAGGAGATGGTCAGAGCATCGAGCAATCGCTCAGTACCTTCTCCTCTCATATTACAAATATTATTTCCATCATAGATCAAGCGAACCCCTATACTTTGGTGATATTAGATGAATTGGGCGCGGGTACGGATCCGGCAGAGGGAGTGGGAATTGCAGTAGCTGTGCTAGATGAAATCTATCATAGGGGAGCAACTACCATCGCTACGACACATTATAATGAAATCAAAGCGTATGCAGCGGAGCAGGAAGGTTTTGAAAATGGCTGTATGGAATTTAATCTTCATACCCTAAAGCCTCTATATCGGTTGAAGATTGGAAAGGCAGGAGAGAGTAATGCCTTTCTTATAGCACTACGGTTGGGAATGGATCGACAACTTATTGAAAAAGCGCATGAATTCACCTACAAAGAAAAAAAAGACTATACGGCGGTAACATTTGCAGATCATAAAGCAGTAGATCATAAGGAAGAAAATATAAATAATCTGCCTGTTTATGTACCCATAGAGTCGAAAAAAATGCAGCCAGAGCAAGAGAATAGTTTGCCAAAGCAGTTAGATTTTAAACTGGGAGATTGTGTGTATATCAGTACCATAAATCGTACTGGCATCGTTTGTGAGCTAGAAAATAAACGAGGAGAAGTGGCAGTCATGGTGATGAGAAAGAAGATCATCGTCAACAGAAAGAGGCTTTCTATAGTAATTGACAAAAAAGAATTATATCCAGATGACTATGATTTTGATATTGTATTTGAAAGTAAGGAAAACAGAAAGAAAAAAAGAATCTTATCTAAACGGCATGAAGAAGGCGTGGTCATAAACCACGGTTTTAGACATGTAAAAGAAAATAATTAATCAAGATACCTAAAAAACACCGCCATAGTATAAGTTTTTTCTTTCAGATCTCTAAAAAAAGTCGCTGTGGAGCATGGATAAAATGTTGCACAACGGCTTTTTATAGGATATATTTTAAGTACAAATGATTCATACTAGTACGTAAGGCAACTGAAAATAAAAACTTTGCAAAGATGCTGAGGATATTTTGCGTCAGACAAGGAAGCAGGTTCCGTTGCTAGTGGGGCTATCAGCGGGTTCTGCTGACGCAGTATGACGCAAAATAGACCAGCAGATTGCAAAGTTTTTATTTGAAGTTGCCTAAGTACATACATAGCATAGGAGGAACCTATGAAAAAATCCTTTATCATTGGACCAAGAATATATAAAACTGGAATCGCAGCAGGTGTGGCGCTGTATATATCTCAACTAGTAGGCACGCAATCCCCTTTTTTTTCTGTGATTGCAGCGGTAGTAGCCCTACAACCTACAGTGCATGAGTCAATCAATGTTTCTAAGCAACGGATGCTTGGCACTATACTGGGGATTTCTGTAGGAGTTGCATTTGCCTATATTGCGGTAGGCAATCCTATAGCTGTATCCCTTGGGGTGATCGTGATCTTAGCGGTCAGCAACTATATTGGGTGGACAGCATCGAGTGTACTTGCTTGTATTGCATTTGCATCGCTCGCGACCAAACCAGGAGATCCAATATCAGCAGGTGCATTCCGCATCTTGGATACATTTATCGGTGTTACCGTAGCGATTTTGGTAAACTATAGTTTCGGCGCATTACCTTTAGAGCGGCAGGCATCTAAAGCGCTACAGCAGGCACTACAACAAACGATACAAGTAGCACGTAAAAGCATAGAACAATATATTCGTGGAAATATACAAGCAAAAGAGCTACAGAAGATCCAAGAGGAAGCAGCAGGATTATTTGAACAAGCTGAAAAAGCCAAACATACTTATAAAAAAGAAGCCAAATACAAAAAATATGAAAATGACCGTATGAATGAATTTGAATGCATTTATAAAGAAATGCAGGAAATTTTTCACTTTGCCAAAAGTATTACTAAGGAGGCGATGGTAGGATCAAAAAGCGCACTGCCACCTCAAATCCATGAAGATCTTATGGATATTTCTCGTATTCTATCTCAGATCCATGAGCCACTAGTAGAGGAATTGTTCCATGCACAACAGGTTTCCCTCCAACCGTTACAAGAGAAGGTACAGTCCATACAGCGGCAATTGGAAAAAGATAAAATGATTTTTAGCATGGAAACGTCTATAGAAAGTCTTCGACACTTTTTAAATCTATTTTATAATATAGAAGAGATGACAAAAGGATTAGAAAGACTGCAGCATTTATGTAGTATAGAGAATGAGTGATTTTATTTCTGATGTCTTAGTAGAATATGATCGAAAAATGTTGAACATACGCTTGACAAGGGACATACGACAAAGGTAGGATAAGAAAAAAGCCTGCATGATAGGAGATGAACAAATGAAAGGCCCAGTTCAACAGTTTGTGAATGCAAAAAAGGATTTGATGAAGTATTTTGATTGTCCTGAAGAATACTATATAAAGATGCAGTTAGAAGATTATTGGTTGGTGAATGAACAGGAGGAGTGGGATGTGGTATCCTTTGCCGCTACTCATCCTTTGAAAGGAAATAAAACGGATGTAATCATAGTAAGAAAAAAGGGTAAACCCATGATATTTACACAAAAAGAATATACGATGATCGTAGGTATTCAATGCGTAAAGGTAGCATTTATTTTTAGTAATGCTAAAAAGTGTAAAAAATAGGAGGTGGCATATGTCTGTAAAAGTGAAATTTATTCATCAAGTGAAGGTTAAAAATGAAAAAACAGTACTTAAAGCAGCCAAAGAAGCCAAACTTTCCATTAAAGCGCCTTGTGGAGGCAAAGGAACATGTGGAAAGTGTATCATTAAAATCGTAGAGGGTAAGGTATCTGAACCTACAAAAGCAGAAATCAAGCTTTTGGGGCAACAAAAGATTGATGAAGGATATCGGTTAGCTTGTGAAGCAGTGGTAGTGGAAGATGTATCTATTAAAATTGTTAAAGAATAAATATACAAGAGGCCTTACGAAGTGTAGGGTCTTTTTATAAAATCGGAAAGATCGTTAGGAGGGTTGTATGAAATCCATGGGCAAGTTAATACCCCATTTTAAAAAGTACTTTTTGCATTACACCATAGGGATCTTGGCATTGTTAATCGTAGATATGGTGCAGTTGTATATACCAAAGATTATAGGAGAAGTCACTGATGGGCTTAAGGAAGGGACATTAAGTCAACAAGGTATCCTTCAGGCAGTAGGCGTGATCATGGGAATTACGGTGATCATCGTGATGGGGAGATTTGTATGGAGATATTATATCTTTGGAGCATCCCGTCATATTGAATACCGTCTACGCAATCAAATATTTTCTCATCTGGAAAAATTGTCTCTCCAGTATTTTACGAAGCATAAGACGGGAGACTTAATGGCGCATGTGACCAATGATCTAAATGCAGTGCGTATGGCCATTGGCCCCGGAGTCGTTATGATGTTTGATTCTGTTGTGATGACGATATTAGTAATCGTAACGATGGCAGGTCATGTGAATGTACCTTTAACGATTTTAGCGGTTATTCCGCTGCCTTTCATTGCCATAGGAGGCACTTTTTTTGGCAGGAGCCTACGTAAACGTTTTCGAGATAAACAAGATGCATTTGCCAAATTAACGGATGAGGTCCAAGAAAATATATCAGGTATCCGTGTGATCAAAGCATTTGTACAAGAAGCAAAAGAAGTATTGGAATTTGAAAAAGCCAACCGGAACAATTTTGATAAAAACATGCAACTAGTTAGAACCTTTGCAATTATGCTACCTCTTTTAGGTATTGTGACAGGGATCAGTATACTAATTGCGTTGGCGTATGGGGGCTACTTAACGATGGTCGGAGAAATCAGTCTTGGCAAATTTGTAGCGTTTAACCAATATTTAGGTATGTTGGTGTGGCCTATGATGGCATTAGGATGGTGTATCAATATCTTTTCTCAAGGAATAGCCTCTTGGCAGAGGATTCAAGCCATATTAGATGAAATACCGGATATTTATGATCTAGATACAGTAAAACAGATCAAGGATGTGCAAGGTAAAATCCAAATCCAAAATTTAACATTTGACTATCCTTGTGCAGACGAAGATGTTTTGCAGGAAGTAAATCTGGTAATAGAAAAAGGACAGACATTGGCTGTGTTGGGTAGAACAGGCAGTGGAAAAACAACATTGGTCAATCTTTTACTTCGTTTATATAATCCACCGAGAGGTACTATTTTGATAGATGGGGAAGATATTTTAGATATTCCACTTGCTA
>CALKRZ010000136.1 GCA_937989765.1 uncultured Clostridia bacterium
CATACAGAAAAAATACAAGGCACGATCAAAGAACTGGCAGCTCGATTTGGAATGAGTGATGAATTTTTTTGTGGATTTTTAGATGGGATCAATGGAAGCTTAATTCCACCAATTGACTTGGAGATAGTGGGAGCAGAAACAGAGATTACGCTGCCTATTGACTTCGAAAAGCTGTATCAAGAAATGGTAGAATATAAAGCAGATCATTTGTATTCTCTACCACAGTGGGATTTGATCCTCACTGAACAGAAAAGACGAGAACTATATAAGCAACAAAAAAAATCTAAAACCATCGTAAAAGACGGGAAAATAGGAAGAAATGATCCTTGTCCTTGTGGTAGTGCAAAAAAATACAAAAAATGCTGTGGCGCATAAAATCACATATAGTATATATGAGGTAAATCATGGAAACCAAGATGGTAGTAGTAGATAAAGAAACACCGGATGAACGGGTTATACAAGAGGCAGCTAAAATCTTGCAAACAGGAGGACTAGTGGCTTTTCCTACAGAAACTGTATATGGTTTAGGCGCTCATGCCTTAGACCCAAAGGCGGTGGAGGGGATTTTTGCAGCCAAGGGTAGACCTTCTGATAATCCCTTGATTGTACATATCGCTCACACAAAAGAGCTTGCAGCTTTAGTGGCATTTGTACCTCCTTTGGCGGAGGTGCTGATACAGGCGTTTTGGCCAGGTCCCTTGACTTTGGTATTGCCTAAATCGATACAGGTGCCTACTGAAATTTCAGCAGGACTCCCTACAGTGGGCGTCCGTTTTCCACAAAATCCAGTAGCCCAAGCCCTCATTAGGGCAGCAGGTATTCCGATAGCAGCACCCAGTGCCAATATATCTGGTAGGCCTAGCCCTACGCAAGCTTTCCATGTCGCAGAAGATTTATATGGCAAAATAGATATGATCATGGATGGAGGAGCAACAGAAGTAGGGTTGGAATCCACGGTACTAGATGTTACAGGAGCTATTCCAATCATCTTGAGGCCCGGAGGTATTACCAAAGAGATGCTGGAGGCAGTGGTTGGACGGGTAGACATTGATCCTGCTATTTTAGCAAAGTATGATGAAACACTGGTTCCGAAAGCGCCAGGAATGAAGTATACACACTATGCCCCGAAAGCAAAGATCACGATCGTAGAGGGCGCGCTTGATCGGATTGTAGAGGAAATAAACAAGCAAGTAAAAAACCAACCATCAAATAAAAAGATAGGCATTATGGCGACTACACAAACTCAAGCATTGTATGTAGAATGCTTGATGTTGGTAGTAGGAGACCGATCTCATCCTGAAACCATTGCAGCTAATTTGTTCGCTATACTCCGACAATTTGATCAGCTTGGCATTGAACATGTATATGCAGAAAGTTTACCACAAACAGCGTTAGGCATGGCGATTATGAATCGCCTGCAGAAAGCGGCGGGATATGATATTATCAAAGTATAGGAGAGGGTTCTATGAGAGTAGGATTTGTATGTACCGGAAACACTTGTAGAAGTCCTATGGCAGCAGCTTTAGCCAGAAAGATTCTAGGAGTCCACATGGAAGTGGATGTAATCTCTAGAGGCATTGCAGTATATTTCCCATCATCTGCCAATACAAATGCTGTTAAAGCGATGGAGTCATATGAGATAGATTTGTCTTGGCACCAAGCAGTACAAATCACAGAACAAGATCTGTATGATATTGACCTAGTATTAACGATGACAGAACAGCATAAACTCTATGTTCAGAGATTATATCCCGAAGCAGCGCCTAAAGTACATACCCTCAAAGGATATATCGGTCAGTTGGAGGGGGATATTCCAGATCCGTTTGGAGGTAATCTAGACATATATGAAGAATGTGCAAAGGTGCTGAATGAATGTATCTTATCAGTAAGCCAGAAGCTTATGACAAATAAAGAATAGGTAGTCCAATAAGTGGTATGACCATAGGAAAATTGGAGGAGCATACATGATTGTGATTGGAAGCGACCATGGGGGTTTTGCATTAAAACAAGAAATTATTACATATTTTGAAGAGCAGAATATAGTATATAAGGATGTTGGCTGCTATTCAGAAGAGGCATGTGATTACCCAACTTTTGGAAAACAAGTAGGAGAAGCGGTAGCGAGTGGTGAATATGAGAAAGGCATTGTCATTTGTGGGACAGGCATCGGCATTTCTATTGCAGCCAATAAGGTAAAAGGAATACGAGCAGCACTTTGTCATGACTGCTTTTCAGCAGAAGCCACCAGGCTGCATAATAATGCGAATGTGCTAGCCATGGGAGCAAGAGTCATCGGATCTGGCTTAGCGCTAAAGATTGTACAGACGTTTTTGGGAACAAGGTTTTCAGATGACGAGAGACATATTCGTAGAATCACTCAAATAGAAGAACAATCATAAAATAGAAAAATAATAAGGAGGAAGAAATATGGGACAAGTATATGTAATGGATCATCCGCTGCTTCAACACAAAATTGCAATGCTTAGGGATCGGGATACTGGATCCAAGGAGTTTAGAGAACTAGTTGCAGAGATTGCCATGCTCATGTGTTACGAAGCAACAAGAGATCTACCACTACAGGACGTAGAAGTACAGACACCAGTGGCAAAAGCAAATGCCAAAATGATTGCAGGTAAAAAATTAGGGATTGTTCCTATTCTCCGAGCAGGACTTGGTATGGTAGACGGTATGCTAAATCTTGTACCAGCAGCCAAGGTGGGCCATGTAGGTTTGTATAGAGATCCCGACACCCTAGAGCCTGTAGAGTACTATTGTAAACTACCTACCGATGCATCCGAGCGAGAAATTTTTGTACTGGATCCTATGCTAGCGACAGGAGGTTCTGCAGCTGCTGCGATCCAATTCATCAAGGAGAAAGGCGTTCAAAAGATAAAGTTTTTATGCCTTATTGCAGCACCAGAAGGAATTAAACGACTTACAGCAGCCCATCCTGATGTGGATATTTATGTGGCAGCGTTAGATGAAAAACTCAATGAGCATGGATATATTATTCCTGGCTTGGGTGATGCAGGGGATCGATTGTTTGGAACGAAATAAAGAAGGTTGGATAGTAGACAGTTGGAAAGTAGAAAAAACACTTTTCGAAATGCTTCATGAGTATGCTACTGTACACTAGATACCTTTTCCGAGATTTATAATATATAAAGCGACATATTTCCTGGGAAATATGTCGCTTTATATATTTGCCTTACCACATACTTTTTCTGAGATCCGAAAAAAATCTCCATTCAGCAGGAAATGGGATAAGTTTGTAATACAAATTTAATTTGACAATCCTGCAGATCGCCTATAGAATATACATGATTCAAAGATATAAATTTGGGGAAACTAGCTGTAGTATATTCAAGGTGTATGTATGAATTTGTAAATGCAATATTTTCATTTTATGGTTTGAAATCTATAGTATACCGACTCCGACGATGAAAAAGCAAGGAGAGGATTTGGGTGGAAGAAATAAAAAGTGTTTTGTACATTATAGCATTTATATCTGCGTTTGTGATCACATTACTAATGACACCAGTGAGTAAATGGATCTCTGTGAAGGTGGGTGCCATCGATTATCCTAAGGATCGAGGGACACACACCAAGCCAATGCCACGCATGGGTGGGATCGCCATTGTGGTTGGATTTATGGCTACTATTTTAGTATTACTCCCTTGGATGAAAGATTTCGATATGAAAGAAATAACAGGTCTTTTGGTGGGTGGTGCGCTCGTAGCTTTATTAGGGTTTTTTGATGATATATACAATCTCAATGCAAAATTAAAGCTTTGCATACAGATCGTAGCAGCACTTATTATTGTATATTTTGGTATTACGATTGATTTTATCAGTTGGCCTTTTGTTCCATCTAAGATGGTATACTTAGGATCTCTGAGTACGCCTATTACGATCATATGGATCATAGGCGTTACCAATGCAGTCAATCTCATCGATGGATTAGATGGCTTGGCGGCAGGAGTATCTTCCATTGCAGCCTTATGCTTAATGTTTTTATGTCTGCTTACGGGCAACATGTTGGCAGTGATTTTGACTGCTGCATTGGCAGGAGCCTGCATGGGATTTTTGCCCCACAATTTTAATCCCGCCGAGGTATTCATGGGAGATACAGGCTCCACCTTTTTAGGGTTTGTATTGGCAGTATCATCTATCAAAGGTGTGTTCAAAGTATATACAGCACTTGCAGTTATAGTAGCTATTTTGGTATTAGGACTTCCTTTGTTTGATACTACATTTGCTATCTGTCGAAGAATCATAAAAAGACAACCCGTAATGAAAGCAGATCGTGGGCATCTTCATCACCGCTTATTGGATCGCGGATATAGTCACAAAAGAGCAGTACTGACACTGTACGGAATCAGCGGTGGGTTTGGTATTACAGCTATTTTGATCGCAGCACGAGATGTAACCATTGCAATCGGCGTAGCTTCCATTATGGCTGTGCTTTTACTCATGTTTAGAGTATATAGAAAAAGAGTATAATAAAAAGCCTTCCTTTGCAGGGAAGGCTTTTTATGTTGCATAAAGCAACAAAATATGGTTAAATATTTTTAAAGAATACAAAAGTAGAAAGGCGGAGTAGCCGTGAAAAAGATTAAAGTAATGAGTGTATTTGGGACAAGACCCGAAGCGATTAAGATGGCGCCTCTTATAAAAAAATTAGAAGCATGTGAGCATATTGACAGTCTAGTTTGTGTCACAGCGCAGCATAGAGAAATGCTAGATCAAGTACTGGAAATTTTTCAGTTAACGCCTAAATATGATTTAAATATTATGCAGGAACGACAGACTTTGGCGGGCATTACAGTCCGTGCATTAGAAGGCTTAGATGGAGTGATGAAAGAGGCGTGCCCTGATATCGTACTCGTACATGGAGATACCACGACTACATTTGCAGGTTCTCTAGCCGCATTTTATAATCAGATTAAAGTAGGGCATGTGGAAGCAGGGCTCAGAACCTATGATAAATATCAGCCTTTTCCAGAGGAAATGAATCGCAAACTCACAGGGGCACTTTCAGATTTGCACTTTGCACCCACTGCATTAGCTAGAGAGCATCTGCTCCGTGAAGGAGTCAGCCCCGATCAGATCTTTGTAACAGGGAATACAGCGATTGATGCGCTCTCTACTACATTACAGCAGGACTATCAGTTTACCCTGCCACTACTCAATCAGATAGACTATAAACACAGCCGAGTCATAACGATGACAGCCCATAGAAGAGAAAATCTGGGGGAACCCCTCAAAAACATATGCAGGGCAGTTTACAAGATCGTAGAGCAATATCAAGATGTACAACTTGTATATGCCGTACATAAAAATCCTGCAGTGAGGGAAACTGTATATGAAATATTAGGCAATCATCCAAGGATTCATCTCATAGACCCGATTGACATGAAGGATATGCATAATCTTATGAATAGATCCTATCTAGTACTCACAGATTCTGGAGGACTACAGGAAGAAGTGCCCTCCATGGGGAAACCGGTATTGGTCCTAAGAAATGTCACAGAAAGACCAGAAGGAGTAAGTGCAGGCACATTAAAACTAGCCGGTGTAGAAGAAGACCAGATCTATGCCATGACAGCAGCGCTGCTAGAAGATAAGAAAGCCTATGAAAAGATGGCGACAGCCGTAAATCCATTTGGAGACGGTACGGCTTCACAACGAATTGTACAAGCTATCTTATTTGCTTTCGGCAAAATAGAGAAAAAACCAAAAGACTTTGCACCAGAATATTAAGAATAGGATCTCAGAAAAAGATTGTTTTTTTGATCATTGTAGACAATGCGACGGTTCCTGTGTATAATGAATATTGTGGAAATATATAGAACTATGTACGTATTTTGCGAGGTGGTCTATGAAATTTGATAAGGATGTATTCAGCTTATTATCTTTGGTATCTCATATAGGAATCGTCATGGCACTGCCTATTATTGGATGCATTGTACTAGGGAGTATATTGGACCGAGCATTTCACACAAGAGTACTGTTTTTGATCATATTTACCATCTTAGGTACCTTAACGGCATTTCGAAATTTATTTGTGATTGGCACAAAAGCGCACAAAAAAAAGCCATAGGACTGAAGTGTAAATCCGGATCTCTGCAAAAGTATGTGGTTGGTAAGGCAAATATATAAATCTGGAAACAACTGCAACAAAGGAGCGCGTCCCAGATTTCAATTAAACTTACCACTTGCACAAGCGCGATTTTGCAGTTGTTGGAAGACTTATATATTTGCCTTACCACATACTTTTGCAGAGATCCGTAAATCCTAGCATACTTTTGCAGAAATTCCAGAAAGAAAGGAACATACTATGCAGCCTATTCCTACAAAAATCGCGCTAATAAAAAGAATGCTCCTCATCGCTCTTGTGGGCAGTATACTAGGAATGATGTTGACCCAAGACAAGATGGGATACCTAAAGGGTGTTTGTTTTGGGACTTTGTTCTCCATCCTAAAACTCCAATTGATCGATCGTACATTCAACAAGATAGTACATATGCCTCCTAAAAGAGCTCAAAGCTATTCTCTTATAAATTATGTAGCCAGATATGTACTAACAGGGATCGTCCTACTTGTTTCGGCATTAGAGCCATCCATTCATATCTTGGGAACGGTAGTGGGTCTTTTGACCATGAAACTAGCAGTTTTCATTTCGCTTCTGCACTCAAAAAGGAAAGATAAACTGATCAATAATCATTAATCAAAATATACTTTGATTAATTTTATTATATAAGAAAGGAGAGGGGACTATGCAATTTAATAACCGTGTGCTGGCTATATGGAACTTCCTAGGTCAGGAAATCTGGTTCACAGAAACCATTCGAAACACATGGATTGTCATGGGTGTCCTACTTGGTTTGGCACTTATTGTGAGGCTCAGTCTGCAACATTTTCAAACCATTCCGAAAGGTTTTCAAAATGTAGTAGAGATGATTGTCGATGTGTTGGACAAATTTACAATGAGTACCATGGGAGAAAAAAACAAAAGCTTTGGTCCATTTTATGGTAGTATGTTTTTCTTCATTCTCCTATGTAACCTTTCAGGGCTTGTAGGACTTAGACCACCTACTGCTGATTTGGCGACTACTTTAGCACTAGCGCTCATTACCTTCTTTATGATTCAGGGATTTGCATTAAGAGCAAAAGGTCTGAGATATTTCAAAGGCTTTTTTGAGCCGATTCCACTGCTGTTTCCCTTGAATGTCATTGGGGAATTAGCCAATCCAGTATCTTTAAGTTTTCGTCTTTTTGGTAATATTTTAGGTGGAGTCATTATCATGGGATTATACTATTCCATGCCTATGTGGCTGATCAAGATTGGTATACCCGCTATGCTCCATGCATACTTTGACGTTTTTGCCGGTGTACTACAGACCTTTATCTTTGTTATGTTAAGTATGACCTTTGTTTCCAGTGGTATGGAGTAAAAATCAGTTCACAAGCTGTAAGAGAAACGAGGTGAATGTATGGATGTATCAGCACTAATAGACCTTCTGATCGGTTGGATGGAAAGAGTGGACAAAAGAGCACTTATTTATGGATTTTCTGCCATAGGTGCCGGTTTGGCCATGATTGCAGGCATTGGTCCTGGGATAGGACAAGGATATGCAGCCGGTAAAGCAGCAGAATCTGTAGGCAGAAACAGGGAGAGTTCCAAACAAGCTACCGTGGTAATGCTGTTAGGCGCTGCTGTAGCAGAAACCTCAGGGATTTTTGCACTCGTAGTTGCTATTATTATGCTCTTTGCCAATCCTTTGGTGGGTCAGACCAAAGCGGGGATCGTACTAGCAGCCAGTGCGATAGGCGCAGGCTTATCTATGATCGCAGGTATTGGTCCAGGAATAGGACAAGGCTATGCCGCTGGTAAAGGCGCAGAAGCAGTAGGAAAGCGACCTAAACTTCAAAGTATGATTGTAAGAACGATGCTTTTAGGACAAGCAGTAGCCCAGACCACAGGGATTTATGCACTGATTGTGGCATTATTATTATTATTTTTGCAGGAGTTGTTTGTCTAAGCGATACTCTGTTTTAACAGGTATTGTTTTAATAGATATTGCTTTAACAGATTTGCTAGTCGAATATCAAATATAATCATTATTTAAGGAGGATTTCATATGGAACAAATCGATGGAAGAGCGCTTATTTATGCATGTTCAGCAATTGGGGCAGGACTCGCTATGATTGCAGGGATAGGACCTGGGATAGGACAAGGGTATGCTGCTGGTAAAGGTGCAGAAGCAGTAGGACGTCAACCAGAGGCACAGGGAGATGTTGTAAGAACAATGCTTCTGGGTGCAGCAGTCGCTGAGACAACAGGTATTTATGGTTTGATCGTAGCGATCATTCTTTTATTTGCAAATCCACTGATTGCAGATTACTTAAAATTATTAGGACAATAAAATGTAAAGAGGAAACATCATAGTACATCTGCGTGCAGCTGTGACAGAAAAAAGAAAGGAGGGAATACGTCCTTGGATAGAATTCTTGGTTTTGACACACAGTTTTTGATACAATTGGGTTGGCAGCTTTTAAATACGTTTATCCTTTTCTTCGGATTAACTAAATTATTATTTAATCCTGTTCGCAAATTTATGGAATCACGGACCCAAAATATTCAAACTCAGCTAGAGACTGCTGAGAAAGAACATACGCAGGCAATAGATCTAAAGCAACAGTATGAGAATAAGATTGCAGGGATTCAAGCAGAAGCAGATGATCTTTTACGAGATGCCAGAAAAAAGGCAGGAGAAAAAGAGCAGCAAATACTGGGTGAAGCTAAGAAAGAAGCAGAAGCAATAAAGCAAAGAGCAAAGCTCGATATTGAAAGAGAGCAGCAAAGAGTGAAAGATGATATGAGAAAAGAGATGATCGAAGTTGCTTCCATGATGGCAGGCAAATTCGTAGCGTCTTCCATGGATGCTGCCGCACAGAATAGATTGCTAGAGCAGGCGATTGTAGATTTGGGGGATGTTAAATGGCAGAATTAGTCGTCAAACGCTATGGAACAGCATTATTTGAAACGGCTTTGGAAATGAGAAAAGTAGATGAATTTTATGAAGAAGTACAAACCCTCATCTCTATTTTACAGTCAGAGCAAGACTTTATGCATGTTTTGCAGCATCCTCAAGTCGTACTAGAAGAGAAGATTACACTTTTGGAAACTGTTTTTTTATCCAAAGCTTCTAAGGAAGTCGTGGGATTATTGGTGCTGATTGTCAAAAAAAATAGACAGCAGTATCTTATAGAGATTTTACAGATGTTTTCAGATATGGTGAAAGTCCATAAGGGAATTGATTCTGGCATTGTCATATCATCTGTTGCTTTATCAGATGATCAGATGCAAAGAATACAGCATCTTGTTTCCCGAAATTTAAACAAGCAGGTTGAACTTCGTACAGAAGTAGATCCATCTTTGATAGGAGGCTTACGGATTCAAGTAGGCGATCATATGATTGACGGAACGATTCGAGGAAAAATGGAAGAATTAAAGCATCAGCTATTAGATATACAACTTGCGTAAAAAAGGGGTGTAACCAAAGGATGAATCTCAGACCTGAAGAAATCAGTGCTGTGATCAAGGAGCAGATCAAACGCTACCAGACTAAGCTTGAAGTGGCTGAAGTAGGTACAGTCATGCAGGTTGGAGACGGAATCGCCCGTGTCCACGGATTGCAGAAAGCTATGTCCGGAGAACTTCTGGAGTTTCCAGGCGGTGTATATGGCATGGCGCTCAATCTAGAAGAAGACAATATCGGTGTTGTGCTCCTTGGTTCAGAAAAAGATATCAAAGAAGGAGATCTGGTAAAATCTACAGGACGTGTAGTAGAAGTACCTGTAGGGGATGCCATGATCGGTCGGGTAGTTAGTGCCCTAGGACAGCCTATTGACGGTAAAGGTCCTATCAACACGACTAAATATAGACGAGTAGAGAAAGTAGCACCAGGGGTTATCGAAAGAAAGTCCGTCAGTGTACCTCTGCAAACAGGAATCAAGGCCATTGACTCGATGGTTCCTATCGGAAGAGGTCAACGGGAGCTTATTATCGGGGACCGTCAAACTGGAAAAACAGCGATTGCCATAGACACGATTATTAATCAAAAAGGGCAAGATGTATTTTGCATCTATGTAGCTATTGGACAAAAATCCTCCACAGTGGCTCGAATCGTAAAGATTCTAGAAGAGGCGGGTGCTATGGATTATACCACCATCGTAGCTTCTACAGCCAGTGAGTCTGCTCCGCTGCAGTTTATTGCACCCTATGCAGGTTGTGCTATTGGGGAAGAGTGGATGGAAAAAGGAAAAGATGTATTAATCGTATATGATGATTTATCCAAACATGCGGTAGCTTATCGTGCGATGTCTCTGTTACTTAGAAGACCACCCGGACGAGAAGCGTATCCAGGGGATGTATTCTACTTACACTCAAGACTACTAGAGCGGGCAGCAAGAGTAGATGAAAAATATGGTGGTGGTTCGATCACCGCATTACCGATCATTGAAACCCAAGCCAGTGACGTGTCGGCATATATACCCACGAATGTGATCTCTATTACAGACGGACAGATTTTCCTTGAGTCTGAGCTCTTTAATGCAGGGGTGCGTCCAGCGATCAACCCAGGGATTTCCGTATCTCGTGTAGGGGGTGCAGCACAGATCAAAGCAATGAAAAAGATTGCAGGACCTATTCGTCTCGAATTAGCACAGTATAGAGAATTGGCAGCTTTCGCCCAATTTGGTTCAGAACTAGATAAGTCTACGAGAGATCGTTTGACACAAGGAGAACGAATCGTAGAGATTTTAAAACAACCACAATATAGACCTATGTCTGTGGCGCATCAAGTATTGATTCTTTTTGCAGTAACCAAAAAATATCTGATGGATATTCCGCTTTCTGATATTCAACGGTTTGAAGCAGAGTTTATGGAATATGTAGATACAAAACATACAGATATCGTTCAAGAGATCGCGACCACAGGTCAAGTAAGCGAAGAACTAGAAGAAAAGATCGATAGCATGATCAAGAAATTCAAAAGCGAATTTCAAAAAGGACAATAAGGGGTGATCGTATGAAAATAGCAAAAGCCCCTATTTTCATTCCTAAATTTATGCCGCAAGCGGCGGAATGGAGGTTACTATATGGCATCCATGCGGGATATCAAGCGCAGGATCAAGAGTGTCAATAGTACCCAACAAATCACAAAAGCCATGAACTTGGTTTCTGCGGCAAAACTGCAAAAAGCAAAAACCAATCTGGAAGGTACTCGTCCGTTTTTCCAAAAGGTGCAGCAGACGATTGCCTCCATCGTAAAAAATAGTGAAGGGTTAAACCATCCCTATTTAACGGTTCGTGAGGTTAAAAAATCTGCTTTTATCGTGGTTACTTCCGATCGAGGACTGTGTGGGGGATATAATGCAAATGTATCCAAGGAAGCCCTTCGGCATATGGTGGACAAAAATGTCCAACTCATTACAGTAGGAAAAAAAGGAAGGGATTTCTTCAAACGAAAAAAGATCAACTCTGAAGGAGAGTTCCCCGGTGTTTCAGAAAATCCTACGTATGCAGAAGCAGCCAGAATCGGACAGTTGGTGCTAGATTTATATGCAAAGACAGAAATCGATGAAGTGTATTTAGCCTATACTTCGTTTAAATCTACGATTCAGCAGGAACCTACAGTCATAAAACTTCTTCCTGTAGATGCGGATAAGTTTCAACAAATGTCTGCAGGAGAAGAAAATTCAGTGATGAATTATGATCCTTCTGAGGAAGAGGTACTGAATTATGTGATTCCTAGATATGTGTATACTGTACTTTTTGGCGCATTGGCAGAATCAGCAGCAAGCGAGCAAGGTGCCCGTATGACAGCGATGGATTCTGCTACAGAAAATGCCTATGATATGATTGATAGCTTAACACTGAAATTTAACAGAGCACGACAGGCCTCCATTACACAAGAGCTTTCAGAGATTGTGGGGGGCGCGGAAGCGCTAAAGTAAAGGAGTGAGAGTATTGGCGGATAAAAATGTGGGCAAAATCACGCAGATTATCGGTGCTGTATTAGATATTAAATTTAGCCCCGAGTACCTGCCAGCCTTATATAATGCAATCCATATCCAGCATGATGGAAAAACCATTACAGTAGAAGTGGCACAACATTTGGGAGACGATGCAGTTCGCTGTGTTTCCATGGCGTCCACAGATGGTTTGGTCCGAGGCATGGAGGCAGTAGATACAGGAAAGCCCATCACAGTACCCGTAGGGAAGGCAACCTTGGGAAGATTATTTAACGTAGTGGGACAAGCGATTGATGAGAAACCTCAGCCTGAGGCTGAGGATTACTGGCCGATCCATCGGTCGGCGCCTAGTTTTGAAGAGCAGTCTACTGCTACAGAAATGCTAGAAACGGGTATCAAAGTAGTTGACTTACTATGCCCTTATGCCAAAGGTGGTAAGATCGGACTTTTTGGTGGTGCCGGTGTAGGTAAAACAGTTATTATCATGGAATTAATCCGTAATATTGCTACAGAACACGGTGGTTTTTCAGTATTTGCGGGGGTAGGGGAGAGAACCCGTGAAGGGAATGACCTATACCACGAAATGCAAGATTCAGGTGTTATCGACAAAACAACGTTAGTGTTTGGACAGATGAATGAGCCACCAGGAGCCAGAATGAGAATTGCCCTAACAGGTCTTACGATGGCGGAGTACTTCCGTGACAAAGGCGGCCAAGACGTATTATTATTTGTGGACAATATTTTCCGTTATATACAGGCAGGTTCTGAGGTTTCAGCATTATTGGGTCGTATGCCCAGTGCGGTAGGATATCAGCCCACCTTGGCTACAGAAGTAGGAGCACTTCAAGAGCGTATTACTTCTACCAGAAATGGGTCTATTACTTCTGTACAAGCGGTATATGTACCTGCCGATGACTTGACAGATCCAGCACCTGCTACTACATTTGCCCATTTGGATGCTACTACGGCATTATCCCGCGCTATTGTAGAGCTTGGTATTTATCCAGCAGTAGATCCTCTAGACTCTACATCCAGGATCCTTGATCCAAAGATCGTAGGGGAAGAACATTATGAAGTCGCCAGAGGCGTACAAGAAATACTGCAGAGATATAAAGAACTGCAGGATATTATCGCTATTTTGGGGATGGACGAACTATCAGAAGAAGATAAGCTGGTCGTAGGTAGAGCCAGAAAGGTACAGAGATTTTTATCCCAACCATTCTTTTCAGCAGAAACCTTTACTTCTATGCCAGGTAAATATGTATCTGTAAAAGAAACGATCCGAGGATTTAAAGAGATTTTAGAAGGCCGCCACGATACTGTACCAGAAGCTGCATTCCATATGGTAGGTACGATCGATGATGTGCTTGAAAAAGCCAAAGAAATGGAGTAGGTGATATCCATGGCGAAAAATAGTGTACGGCTTCAAATTATCACCCCATCTAGGAAGTTTTTTGATGAAAAGGTGGATATGGCGATCGTACGGACTTCGAATGGGTATATGGGTTTACTCCATGACCATGAATCCGTAGTCACCACACTGGATATGGGTGTGATTCGCATCCAACAGAATGGCAAAGAAAGACGGGCATCCCTCATGGGTGGATTTGCGGAGGTGCTTCCAGATCAGATCACGATCCTGACGGATGAAGCAGAATGGCCAGAAGAAATCGATGTAGACAGAGCCAAAGCAGCTAAAAAAAGAGCAGAAGAACGTCTATCTGAAAAAGCCCAAGAGTACAATATGGCGAGAACCCAAGCAGCGTTAAAAAGAGCCTTGGTTCGGATTGAAGTGAGTGAACATCATACCAATGCAAAATAAAACACAATAAAGCAAAATAAAAAGGCTCCGGTTTCCGGAGCCTTTTTATTTTGTTTTGCATCTCTCGGAAACCGTGGTAAGGCAAATATATAAGTCTTCCAACAACTGCAAACCAGCACTTGTGCAAAGGGGAAGTGTGGTTGAAATTTGGGGATGCGCTCTTTTGTTGCAGTTGTTTCCAGATTTATATATTTGCCTTACCACTGCATACTTTTTCAGAGATCGTGTAGTGTGGTTATTGAAACGAGTGTACAGGAGCGTAAGTATGAAGCATTTCGAGAAGTGTCTTTTCCGACTTTCTAACCTTCTGCTTTCCAACTGACTAACTGACCAACTTTCTACTAATCAACTGTCCAACCTTCCACTAAATTATGTGCATGGGATTAAGCGATCCTGTAGTAGTACAAAATATTTGCTAGGAAGAAAGGAGGGATTGTGAAAAAATGATGAACAAAAATCTCTTTTTTGCCGATATATAGGTTGTGATTTATTTGCTTTTATATAGAAATCATAAGCGTCAACGTAAGCCATAATATAGCAGATAGCCTAAGTGAAAGGAGATATTTCAATTTGAATAGAGTTCGTGGAGCTTCTTGCTATGTACTAAAACGAAGCAAACTTCGGCAGCCGTTGTGGGCGATAGGGTGATATCCATCAACTTATAAGCAATAAAGATAATGCGTATTCACTCAGGGCATCTATAGCCCCAGCGACTAGAACACTATGAAAATGAAATATCTCCTTTCACGAAAACTGACAAATAATGGATGGAGTTTACGCTTGCGACATGGAGATATATGGTTGTGGTTTTGGGTAGATGACCATGGTATAATAATAAAAAGGATACTAATTAATAGGCGGGGAGAGAAGGCTATGGGTAAAAAAAAGATTGCGTGGATGCTGATATTATCGATGCTGTTTTCAGTATTTCCTTATCAGGTAGGCTGGATTCAAGAGGTCAAGGCAGGGGATTATTTATTTTTTAGATATGAGCATAATAAAGAGGCCAATGAACATGGTTTGTTTGGAAATATATCCAATCCTAATCCTAACCAAGTGGTGGTTGCTTGGAATGTGAATGAGCACGGGAAATATGAAATGACTACCTACTTGAAAGATAAACAAAAGATTAGTATTGTGTTGGACAAGCCAGATGATAAGCAGATTACAGTCAACTACATAGTACAAAATCATACGGTAGGCGGTTGGGTATATGCAAAGTATAGTACGGATAGTTATCAATTATTTGATCATGAGCAAGAGCGGTATACGGATGTTAAATATAAAGTAGTAGGCGGCAATTCTTTTGTAGAACGGATATTCACTTCTACTAGTTCATATACTTCTGATAATATTAATGTAGATAATAGAACGATCAAATTTGAATGGCAGAGAGATAAGAAGACCTTTTTCGTTTCTATTAGTACTACTCATTCAGAGAGTAAGGGGAAGATTATTCCAGTTATACTACAACATGGGGGTTCATTAGGTCCCAAGAATCAACTAAACGTATTTAAAAATTTAGATTTTGAAGTAAAACCTACCCATTTGGAAAAAGACGGAGGAGTTATAAAGGATTATACTTTGATAGATATGAGAAATAATCCTAATTTAATTCCTGGCTCTAAACCAGGGCTTCGGCTTATCTTTAAGAGACCTGTAGAGTTGGATACGAGTACTTATGAGTTTAGCAAAAATTTATCTAATGATATAGATTTGACTTTTAAGATCTATGAGCAGGGACGGCCACAGGATGATCCCAAAACGCTTCAGTTTAAACTTCCAGGAGGGGTAGAACCAATCTCTATTGATATTAAAAATGAGGCGAATTCCTCTATTGGGGCAACAAGGGTAGTAAACTCTAAAAACCATGAAATCGATCTTATAAAAGACGAGATGGCATTAGTAGGAAGCGTGGTAGATAGTAATGAGTTTATTAACTGGAATAAATTAGACTCCAGTTCTATCTATACAGTTAATATTGCGCTTCAAACCAATCATTATGAAATTGATGCGAGTTATAAGCCTTTTACAAAAACAGAGAAATCAGGCATAGATTCTCCAGATGAGATTTTGACCGATGCCTTCACCTATCTGCAATATGAAGTTAGAAGAAGAACGATTGACACCACGTATTTAGTCATAAAACCCTATAAGGTGAGTGGATATATTGATGTTAAAAAAACAGAGCAGGTGCTTATAGAAGGCACTTTAGAGAGTTTTAAGGCTTGGGAAAACTGGGTGAGTCATTATGATCAAGAAGGAAAAGGCGATGAAGTGTATTTACCGATTGATTCCCCTAAAGCAGCTACATACAAAGTGCTTTTTAGGCCGGGACTGCAAGCCCCTCAGATTGGAGCACAAGCAGTTATATATGATAAAACAATAGACAAGAATATCAATCCTCCAGTGCCCGAGATTCAGTCTATTGATCAAGTGAGAGTATTGGCTAAGAAAGATGAGCACGGTAAAAATATACCAGGAGAATTTGAAAAAGTTCAGTTTACCTTACGATGGAGAATCCCCGATGAACTTCCTCAAATGTTGAAGGCAACAGATCAGGAAATTATGTATTACGAAGTTTTTTTAAATACTAAGCCACTTGAAAAAGTAGTAGATGAAACCCAAAAATATCAATTATTTAAAGCTTTCACAGTGAAGAAAGTAGGGGAAGGGAGATGGAGTCTGCAGGATGCTTCTGAAGCAGGAAATTCTAAAATATTTCTCACCACCGATGGAGTTTTTGAATGGGATATCGTGTTAAATAAAGATAATCAATGGATTAAACCTTTAAAAGCTTCTATTGCTAGTGATAAGATTGACTATGCAGCAGAAGATAGCGCCTTGAATGATTTTTTCAATACAGGAACAATCCTTACTAGAATTCCGGGCACATACTTTGTTCAGATGAAAGCGGCATATCAGCATAAAGATAGTGGCAATACAGAGTTTGTAGTTCCTCAGAAAGATTTTTCTATCCCAGCCAGTGTAACATTAGAGATCTTAGAAGAAAAAATCCCCATCCCTACCTCTGTTGTGATAGAGGAGAATATAGCAAATAAGTGGATGGATTTTAGATGGCAGCCCGTTAGTACCGATCGATATGAAAGTTTTATGCTGAAGCCGATCGAAAAAAACATCGATTCAAAAGAATATGAGATCTTTATTGCAGAGCATAAGAAAACAGGAAACCCAAATCTATACCCTATAGACCGATTGAAACAAGATATTGCACAAGGAAATGACGAAAATAGTGTGGGTAGTAAGGTCTATGAATTAGTAGGCAATCAGGTATATGAATTAAATACTGAAAACTTGGAGATATTGCGTGGGAATGAAAAAAACATATTGAAAATCACAACAAGTGACCCTGGATTTATCATAAAAAATCTAGATCCCAATACAGTGTATGATTTTATTATGAGAACCAAAATCAACGTAAAAAATAAGGATGCTTCACTTGAAAATACGCCGAGGTATTCAGAATTTTCTGATCATAAGACATTTACGCCTAGTACTGCCCCTAAAGATCCGGATGATAGCGAACGAGTGATTCCTACACCAGAAAAATTGGCAAAGCAAGAGATAAAAAGCACCTCCATACAATTGGCATGGGAAAAACCTACCTTTACCGTAAAAGCAGGAGAAGCCCTTGGCTTTGAGATGCTTCGGATTCCAGGGAAACGATTGGAAGAACAAGATTATGGCAAACAAAAGTCGATTGGGGATATACTAGCCCTACAAGCGGAAAAATATCCCAATATAAAAGGATGGCGCGCGAAAGAAAAAGAGTTATTTATACTTCCTGCCAATACCCTAGCAGGAACAGACTATCTATATAAGATCGAGCATATTGTAGATAATCTCAATAAAGCTGAATTTACCAATAGAGATATTACACCCAATACCATCTATTACTACTATGTACGGACGGTAGTTATAAAAGGAAATGAAGCAGCAGCACGGTCTGCATGGCAGGCTATTGCGGTGACGACTTCTCCTGTAGAGGCACCTACCAATCTTGCAGAAGAACGAACAGGGTATTCAAAAAATGGGAAGAAAGAGACCATTATTAGTTTTGATTCCTCCATACTAAAAGAAGATGTTCCAAATAAGTATCAGTTCTATATAGCAGTAAAAGGGGAAAAAGATCAAGACTATTGGCCGGCTAGAGAAGAACGAGGAGAAGTAATAGATACTACGAAGTACAGAGCTGATATTGTAACGCCCAATGTCCAAGATCAAAACAAACCCAATAAGTACATTTATCGCATATCCCATCTGGAAGCAGGTAAAAAATACAGTATCAAGATAGCCGTGTGGGATAAGACCAAAGGTAAACTACAAGGCGAATATCCTCAATCAGGATTTTCTAATAAAATCGATATTCGAACTGAATTTGATCAAGATGAATATGACCGAGACATCCTATATGATGAGTATAAGGATTATTTCAAAAAAAAGGCAGAATTGCTAAAAAACACACCCTACTGGACAGCAGAGGACTCTACAAGACAATTTATCGCAAAGTATAGAGGAGAGCAGGGATCAGGGGATTTGAAAGCTTTGGGAGGCAGTTCTTATCCTTTATCCCAAAGCAGCAGTAATAGATTTATATACTATATCCCAGCAGAAATGTTCAATGTAGCAAATAATAGCAATATAGCGCTAGGCATCAAAAAAGATAATATGGAGATTACGCTGAGACCCCATACCATAGATCCAGAAGGTACAGAAGAAATTCGCAGTATTTTAAGAGAAATCCAAAAACGAAATGGGAGCATAAAGGATTATTTTGTAGTTGTAACTGCAGACTTTTCTCAATTGTGGGGTAGAGTGAATGGTGAAGAAGTTGCGTCTAGACAGATCCGACTAGAAATGGCTGTAAGAGGCAGCAAAAAAACAGAAAAGGATTTGGACCAGGATTTGCTAAAGCAATTTGATCAAGTGGTGAATGCTGTGATGCGTAGTGAACTAGAGAATAAGCTTACTACCCAGTTAAAATTATCTAAAGTCATCGATAATCAAAAGCTTAATGAGATCGTGGAAGATGCACTTGTGATTGTTAAAAAACAGTATGCACAAAAAGTGTCAGAGATTCTAGTGTCCCAAATCCTAGATGCAAGAATAATGGTAAGCGTACAAGTTCCTATACAACTGACTATAGGACAGATGGAAACAGGAGAATATCAAGCATATCATAAGCAAACGAATGTGTGGGAAGTATCAGAATCAACACCAGTAGTAGTAAGTAATGGTGGAATCGGAATAGAGATAAGAAAGCTTGGTACCTATGTATTCACTAAAAGACTTATTCAGTTGCCTGGGATTGATAAGGTACCAAATAGTGCTAAAATCAAAGATATTTTTATGAAGTATGGCTTGACAGAGTTTTTTGGAAGCGGTTCAGACTTTAAGATAGAGAATCCCGTGACTAGAGCTATGTGGATTGGCACTACAGCAAAGATCTTAGGTGCGCCTAAAGCCGATGATTATTTTAAGTATCTACGATCTAGAGGCTTTACAGATATCTCTTCGGCAAGAATGTTTTCATCCATTACTACGGAAGAAGCCATTTATATGTCTATGAAGCTCTATGAAGCCAAGACGAATACGAATTTACGGACACTACAGATTCGTAATTTTAATGCAGTACAAGATAGCAGTAAAGTAAAACAAGAATATCGTCAAGGCGTACTAGCAGCGGTAGATTTACGCTTGATAGAAACAGATGAAGATCGAAATATCAATCCAACAGCGACTATGAAGATAGGAAAAGCATTAGAAATGTTAGTAAAAATGCTGATGAAAGCTGGAGAGTAAAGAAGGTAGGATGAAGATAGTGAAAGATACTATTTTCATCCTACCCATATATGCCCAAGGCGGCAGAATGGAGGCTAAGATGAGAACAAGGAGACATAATAAGATCATAGCAGCAGTATTGGTAGGTCTCATGGTAGTAGGAAGCTTACCCCAAATCGCATGGGCCAATCTGCAAGCACCTATAGCAAGGGATACCTTCCGAGCTGAGATCACCGCAGATACTACATTAACGGATCCTATTACCAAAGAAAAGATACTACGACCTAATATAAAACTGTCATGGGAAGAACCATCACCGTCTACTAGGGCAGATACAAGTTTCAATTTAGCTAATACATCAGATGCAAGTTTCCCACATCCTGTAGAATATTATCAGATCAGAATGAGAAATATGTCTAGAAATGAAGCAGAAAAAGAAGTCGCTACTCCAAAAGCTACAGAGTTTACTAGTGGAACTATTTTTAATATTCATGAGAAGGCAGTGCTGCAGACGGGTTCATTATATGGGTTCAAAGTAATCCCTGTTCATGAGCATGCGTATGATATCGGAGACGGTAAAACACAACTAAGGCCAGCGCCAATGGACGGTCTTAGCCCAGAGATCTATGCATTAACGGATTTTAATACAAAGATAGAAGGCCAATCAGGAGAATTGGTCATTACTTGGGATAAGCTCCAGTATGCAGGTAAAAAACAGCCTCTTACCTATGTGATCTATTATGCCAAAGGTAATGTTACATCGGCAGCGACCCTCAAGGGTGGATTTAACCGACGAGTAGAGGAAACGCAAGCGATAGAAATCCAAAACAAGGATACCAATAGAATGCAGCTCAAGTTCAGTATCAATGATAGTACCATTGAAGCAGGACAGCAATATTCGGTCATCGTAGAACCTATTATGGCTACGATCCGAGAAGATCTTAATGTAGATCGTGTTTTCGTAAATCCAAAACCATTTATTGCTCAAGGATACACCCGAGTCACATTAAACGTACAGGAAGTAGATGGAAAATATGTACGGCTAACGTGGGGAAGAGTACCTCCCGAGTTAGATGATGGGTCAAAGCTAGAAAATATTGTTATTCGAAAGAGGGAAGACCTAGGGGAAGGGGATGCGATTGTTACCCTGTTTGGGGATGTAGCCAAAAATATAGGGTATTATTTATATCTAAAGCCTTCTGTTACCACAGAATACAGGATTCAAATGATTTATAAAAAGAAAGATGGTTCTTTTCAGACAGTTTCATCAGACTGGAAAAAGTTTGATCCTAAACAGGTCCCTGTGATTCCTACCAAGCCTATTATGCCTAAAATACTACCTCCATCTTTCAATCAAACCAATATAGAGGATTACGTATTATCAGGAGATGATACAAAGCCTCAAGATCCACATAAATATAAAGGGACTTTTCGATTTATTCCTAGAGTCAATAGTGATATAGGTTCTATCAATCTAGTATGGTCTGGATTTATCCATGATGACTTTAAAAACCCAACAGGCACTCCCAAAATTGATTTAACGACTAAGTATGATGTGTGGATCACAGATGATCCGAGTGCACTGGACTATATGGAGGCAAAAAAAGAAATCTATATAGAACCAGAATTAGAGAATACTTCTGCAAAATTGATTCGAGATAAAAATAAAAAAGTATTAGGATATTTTGAAGAATTCAGTAAGTATTATGATAAATCATCAGATCAGTTTAAAGATATCATTCGAGGAAAGCTATACTATATCAAGATCGTAGCCAAACAATCAGAGGAACTACGTTCAGAGCCAACTCTGGTAGCCGTATACTGGGAGTATAGTGGAGAAGTATTTACACCACCTGTGATATCCAAGCCCCCATTAAAACAAAGAATGCAGGCTAAGACTTCTGTGGTAGTACAGTGGCAAAAACAATGGGAAGAAGTTTTTGTAGAGGCTCAGGATGATGGAAAAGACTGGTATGCCAGGATGTGGAGGGTAGGTAATCACTGGTATGGACAAAATCCAGCCTTTCGAGACCCACCCCTTACTGGACAAGAAAAAATGGCAAAAGATATTACGGGAACTCATGTAATTCCGCGAACTGTTTTTTTAGGAGATGATGTATTCTATGAATCCATGATTATTCCTTATGCTAAAGTGGAACAGACGATCAAAGATAGAAAGCAGGATGGCTATTCTCTTAAGAATTATATGGAAGATAAACTCTTTGATGAAGAAAAGAATGGACAGGGAGCAGTCTTTACATGGAATCGAGTGGTAGATATTACGAAAGATATAACAGACCAACAAGGTCATACCCTACTGACTACTGTAAAAGAATTAACGCCTAATACCCCTTATTTGTATCTACTACGGGCATATAGAATACTGCCAGATGGAGAAGTGCGAACAGCTGCATACCCCACACCCATCATCATCACTACCTTGGCAGATATACCTGAGATGGATGTAGATCCTAATGTACCCACATTAAGGAAGCATATAGAGACAGATACATCTATTACTGTGAAGTGGAACTACAATGCGGACTTACGATATATATTAGAATATGGGGAAACAGAGGATCGAAGCAAAGCAAAACCAATACAATTTACGGCTGCTACAAAAAATACTACAGATTTTCTTGTACCCATAAAAGGATTGTTTCCAGAAACGGGCTATTATTTTTGGCTTAGTGCCACAAAAAAAGGCGCTACAGCACCTACAGGCAATAATAAGCCTCCAGCCAGTATGCGGCTCATATGGACTATGCCCATTCAGCCAGAACCCCTTTTGCCACCTACTGGATTTGGTATTGCGGGGATAGACAAACCTGTAGCAGAGAACTACATTACAGTAGAATGGCTGCGGGAAAAAGAAGATATTGATCTCATAAGTGAAAAACCAGCCGCAGGAGCCCAAAGTTCTGAAGTAAAAAAGGTATATTCCTATATTATCGAAATGGCAAATAATATAGACTTTAAAGATGTATATACACTAGAGATCACGCCAGAATCTAGAGGCAAAAAAGGTGAAGACTCAGAAATCTTTAAACTAGAAGATGCAACTACAGATATCGTCAAATTCATGAAAAATATACGAGCAAATACCATGTATTATTTCCGTGTAAAGACGAAGATTACGGTAACCCAAGGGGCTACAGGTGCTGCAGGAGTAGCCAAAGAGAAGACCAAGGAGTCACAGTTTTCACCGATTTTACGTATTTTTACTAATCGCTCAGGAGGGGAATATGATTCTGAAACCGATCCCGCCAAGATCATCCTTCCGCCAGCTGATTCTCAAGAAGAATTTAAGGGGGGCGTGTGGACGTACCGCTTTAGAGGGTTTAAAGAAGATCAAAAAGATAACCGAGTAGATCAACGTTTTGTCAGTAAGCTGATTGAAAAAGGGGTATATACATACACTATTGATTTGAAGAAATACAAGAATGAAAATATACGCAAACGAGTGGTGGAGATGCCGTACACCATTCTCACAGCGATGCAGGAGCAAAAGATCAGCCTTCGAATTGTGACAGATACGATGGACCTCATCCTTCCGCCGAAAGCACTGCAGGTACCCGCATTTAAGACCTATGGGGTATTTGGAGATCCTGTAGATCTAAGAATAACTATGACTACAGATATTGGCAATAAACCCTATCCAGGTCCTGAATATGATGCGATTGCCATGCCCCAAAATATAGAAATAGGACTCTCTACCCGCAAAGGCTTGATTAAAACAAATTTTACACAAGTACCTCTAGAGATCAGCCTGCAGGTGAGAAGTCGGGGAGAAGTAGAACAGAAAGATGCAGCACCCTATGTGTATAATGAGAATATGCAAATATGGGAGCCAATTGAAGGGCAGTACAATAAGGCAGATGCCAATATTTCTTTCAAGACAGGAAGCGTAGGCAGCTATGCTTTATTTGGCAGAAGAATTTCAACAGTATTGACAGACCCATCAGTACGAGCAGTACTTCGAAAATATAATGTACAAGATCTAGATAAGGTAGTTAAGACTGGAAATCAAAGCTTAACAGTAATGCAATACAATGCTCTTTTGATTGGTATAGCGAACAATAAACCTGTGATCGATCTCCAAAAAAATCCTACTCAGATTGAGAAGAATCAGGCAGATAAAGCAGGAATCACTATCGGAGGATCACTGCTTACAGTACAACCGTATCGGGAAGAAGTCATGCCTGCATTAGTTCGTCTCTATGAGATTCAAACAGGAGCAGCTGTGGACGTGCAAAATTCAGGAGGTAGAAATATTAAAGGCTATAATGATATTACCCCCAAGTTTAGAAAAAGTATGGAAAAAGCAGCTGAGCTAGGATTTTTGGGTGAATCCAATACCGCGCAACCTAAAAAGCCTATGAGTGTGAATGAGATATTCCAAATACTTCATATCATTTTACAAGATGCAGGAAAGATATAGAGTAAAACTAAAAGTAGTATACGATAAACCCTAGGAGGAGCGAGTGGTATGAAACGAATTTTTGGCATAACAATGTTATTCATAATAATTTATACGGTTCCAACATTTGCATCTAATCGGGTGATTCACAAGTTTGAACATATAGGGCAATATAGCGGCCGCATTCAACTGCAATGGTTGAATGTGAACCCAAGTCCTATCCAGATCACAGCTATCAAAAAGGTCAATGACCAAACTATCCAAGTATCATATCGCACAGGTACAGGTGTGCCTAAATATGATGCCATGTCGATCATGATGGAAGATGTTCTTTTTCCACCGATTATTATACTTCAAGAGGAGGCAGGTACTAAAAAGACATTTACGGATCTTCCTAAAGAAGAACAATACGTACAAGCCATTGGACATCTATATGATCTAGGGGTGGTAAATGGATATCCTGATGGCACATATAAGCCAACCCAACCCGTATCCAGACAGGAGTTCACTACCATGGTAGTAAAGGGTGCTAGTATACCACTATTAAAAAATCAAACATCTACATTTACAGATGTAAAAAATGATCTATGGTCTAAAGACTATATCATGACACTGACTGCTAGAGGCATTATTCAAGGGAAGGCGCCACAAAAATTTGCCCCACAGGATACGATTACGCTGGGGGAAGTGGCAGCGCTGCTTAATAGAACATTTACATTTTTGGAGTATAAACAAAGTAAATATGCGTCTATTACGAAAGAACATTGGAGCAATATACATGTAAAGAGACTAGTGGATGCAGGAATTATCAGAGATACAGATTCTTTTTATAAAAATTATGATCCTAATCAGAAGGCTACTCGGGCAGACTGTGCTTTACTATTTAGCAGAGTGCTAACAACCTTACGACAACCACAATGATAAATAAAAACCGGATCTCAGAAAAAGTATGTGGTGGTAAGGCAAATATATAAATCTGGAAATAACTGCAACAAAGGAGCGCGTCCCAGATTTCAACTAAACTTACC
>CALKRZ010000137.1 GCA_937989765.1 uncultured Clostridia bacterium
AAAAGGTTTAGTATATATTCTGATTTTTCATCTATGGTATATAAATCTCTCTGAATAGATGAAAAACCACTCCGTACTTTATCCGTTTTTCTGTCCTGTCTCTTCATGACTTCTTGAAAAGCTATAAAAATATCTTTAAGAGATATACCTTCAAATAAAGTTTCTAAATCATGAAATTCTGTATCTTGTATAAATTCAAAGGCAGATAATCCAGAAGGCTTAAAATATATCTTTTCTGCTTCCACTTCTCGATCCTTCAACTCCTCTGATATCTTCTTGAATTTCTTGTATTCCAAAAGTTTATGCACCAATTCTTCCCTAGGATCTATATCTTCTTCTGGGTTTTCCTTTTTATTAATAGGCAGCAACATTCTTGACTTTATTTCTATGAGACTGGCTGCCATCACTAGAAATTCACTCATATTCTCCATATTTTTATGCTCCATGGTAGAAAGAATCTCTAAATATTGCTGTGTAATATCAGCAATAGGAATATCATAAATATTGATTTCATTTTTTTCAATGAGATGATACAAAAGATTCAAAGGACCTTCAAATGCCTCAAGTTTTACTGTCACATTCACTATAAGCGACCTCTCTTTAAAAATTATATACCTACTATTATTCTGATCATGTACAGTATGGATTTGACCATAGGACTTAGAATAACACCTAGATATCCTGTAACAATTAAGAGCATAAGTATAATAATGATCATTTTTTCATACTGCATCATTTTAAAGTAATGCTTAGGAGGAAGCAACCCAAATAAAATCTTCGATCCATCCAGTACTCCAGGAATGGGTAAAAGATTGATCACTGCAAGAACTATGTTTGCTTCAATACAATATCCAAGTACAACAGGCATGACTGGATGTATCTGGGGTAAAAATCTAAAAAGCAGCGCAAATACAAAAGCTCCAACTAGATTAGCAACAATGCCACTGCAAGCTACTAGCAAAGTCCCTTTTCGCCTATTTTTAAAATGCACTGGATTCGTATGTACCGGTGAAGACCAACCATAACCCATAAATGCAAATAAAAGAAGCCCTATAGGATCAGTATGAGGAATAGGATTTACTGTCAACCGATCTTGCTTCCTAGGTGTTAGATCTCCTAATAGTTCTGCGGTAAATGCTTGAAAAAATCCATGGATTGTAAATGCGAGTAAAATGCCAGGCAGTTTATATACTGTATAAAGTAATATATTATTCAATCAGATCCTCCTCACAAGAATTATGACTTGCTTTAGTATAGCCATATATTCAAATTATACCTATGTGTTTCTACTATTGCTCCAAACTAGTTTAGCCTTCATTATGTATATGATAACAAAAAAAAATCTTTACGTCCACATGTTTTCAATTCTATAGCATTTTTACAAAAAAGCATAAAAGTCCAAGAATTCTTGGACTTTTATGCTTATTGAAACCAACGATGCATAAGACGATTAACCATATGACCTAGTGTAGCTTTTTGAACTGCTTCTGCCACCACTAAATCTGAACGGCCCACTTCCTTATCCTGCATCATATAAATAATTTGTCCTACTTTCACGCCTTTTTCAAAAGGCGCTTTTACGAAAGGTACGATTTCAGTTTTTGATTCCAATGTATCTTTTGTACCTTTTTTGACCAGAAGATTTACACTGCTTTTTACTACAACGGATACCTCTTCTTTTTGCCCTTTATATACCTGTACAGTGCTTATGACTTTTCCTTCTACTTCTCCTTGCATAACCGCATAATTAGCAAATCCGTAATCAAACATTTTCATCACTTCATGAAATCGAGTTTTATAATCAGGTGCTGCCATCACTACTGAAATAAGTTGAAGTCCATTTTTTTCTGCTGTACCTGATAAGCAGTATAAAGCTTTACCTGTAGATCCAGTTTTGAGCCCTGTCGCTCCAGCATACCACTTCAATAATTTATTTGTATTGGTCAGCCCGAATTGTTCTTCCCCTCTTTTTGTTTTATGAACAATCGTATCCTGCCATACTTTTGTAAATTCATGTACTTCAGGATATTTAATGATCAACTCTCTAGACATTAAGGCAATATCATAGGCAGACGTTACATGCCCATCCGCATCTAAACCACAGGCATTTTCAAAGTGGGTATTTTTCATTCCTAATGTTTGTGCTTTTTTATTCATTAGATCAACAAAACCAGGTTCACTACCTGCTATATGTTCTGCCATGGCTACTGCTGCATCATTCGCTGATGCCACTGCAATACATTTTACCATCGTTTTTACCGTTTGCTGCTCATTAGGTTCTAAGTATACTTGGGACCCTCCCATACTGGCTGCATGATCACTGACCGTAACTATATCTTCCCATGCAATTTTCTTTTGGGCAAGTGCTTCATATATAAGGAGCAATGTCATCACTTTTGTAACACTGGCAGGTGGTAATTTTTCATGGGGATTTTGTTCAAATAAAACTTTTCCAGTGAATGGTTCTATTAATACGGCTGATTTTGCCTGTACTTGTAATGCCCCATTTATACTAGCAGCTTGTTTTTGTTCTTCTGCCATAACAGTAGGACATAGTACAGCTAAAAGAAAAGCGGTAATAAGAAGTAATGAAATATGTTTTTTTATCTTCATTATGCAACCTCCTTGAATATATATCTATTCCTATGTTTCGCTATTTTACATAAAATATGCATCTCTAAGGAGGTTTTAATATATTAGAAAGTACTACATAAGAAAAAAAGAGCTTTTCAGCTCTATAGTTTTGTAACTCCATTTTGTGTAACAATACCTTTTATCAAACTTGATTTTTGAATAAGATCCTGGGTCATAGTATATGCATTTTTAATGATTTTTTGTGCTTCTGCAAACTTCTCTATATCATTGGCATAAATCGTGGCAATAGCCTCTCCCTTCGACACAAAATCCCCAATTTTTTTATGAATGACTACCCCTACCGCTAAATCGATCTCGCTATCCTTGGTTTCTCTCCCCGCGCCGAGTACCAGTGCAGCGATGCCAATATCATCTGCTTTGATCCCTTTTACATATCCATCTTGATCTGCTGCTACAGGTTTTATAATAGCAGCTTGGGGCATCAAGGAAGGATCATCTACAAAATCTGGGTTCCCCCCCTGTGCCTGTATAATTTCTTTGAGTTTTTGAATTCCTTTTCCTGACCTAATCACTTCATCTAATATTTGTTTTCCTTGTTCAAAATCCTCTGCTTTTCCCCCTAAAACAAGCATATGGGAACCTAGTGTAAGACAAACTTCTGTTAAATCCTCCGGTCCTTTTCCTAACAAGGTATCAATGGCTTCTTTTACTTCTAAGGCATTTCCTACGGCATATCCCAAGGGTTGATCCATTTCTGTGATCACTGCAATGGTAGCTCTACCTAAATTGTTTCCGATATCTACCATTTCTTGAGCCAATTCAAATGCACTTTGTGCATCTTTCATAAATGCTCCACTTCCCATTTTCACATCCAATACGATCGCATCTGCTCCAGAAGCTATTTTTTTACTCATAATGCTACTAGCGATCAGAGAAAGATTGTCCACCGTAGCTGTTACATCTCGCAAGGCATATAGTTTCTTGTCTGCTGGAGCCAGATCAGCTGTCTGTGCACCAATAGCCGCCTTTACTGTATTCACATTATGAATAAACTGTTCTATGGTCATCTGTACTGAAAAGCCTTCAAAGGATTCTAACTTATCAATCGTTCCACCCGTATGACCTAATCCTCTTCCAGACATTTTGGCTACCGGTGCTCCTGCTGCAGCCACAATGGGGGCGAGTACTAAGGTCGTTGTATCTCCCACTCCACCTGTACTATGCTTATCCACTTTTATCCCTTTTATACTAGATAAATCTATGATTTCTCCACTATGTACCATGGCCATCGTCAAATCTGCTGTTTCTCTTTTGGACATTTTTTGAAAAAAGATCGCCATCAAGAGCGCTGAAACTTGATAATCTGGAATAACTCCTTTGGTATATCCATCAATAAAATACCCAATTTCTTCTGTAGATAACTCTTGTCCATCTCTTTTCTTCATAATGATATCGTACATTCTCATATTATTCATCCCCTTATATCCTACAAACTATATCCTTGATTCATTCTTTAGCTTGTCTGTATATGCCCTATATACTACAAACTATATTTTTCATCAGCTGTATAAATTGATCTTTAACTCTTTGAGATGTTTCCAATACTTCTTCATGACATAAAGGTTGATCTAAGATCCCCGCTGCCATATTGGTCATACAGGAAATCCCCAATACTTTCATACCACTATGAACAGCTACAATCACTTCAGGCACTGTTGACATTCCTACTGCATCTGCACCCAGAGTTCTAGCCATTCTAATCTCTGCTGGAGTTTCATAGGTAGGTCCTGTAAAACAAGCATATACTCCTTGCTCCATAGCAATACCTAATTTACTCCCTGCTGACAATGCTTTCTCTCGAAGTTTTTTGTCATACGCTTCAGACATATCTGGAAAGCGAACACCAAAATCTTCTAAATTTTTTCCAATCAATGGGTTATTTCCTGATAAATTTATATGATCTGTAATAATCATCAACGATCCTGGATGGAAAGATTGATTCACAGCCCCTGCCGCATTGGTTACAATCAGCACTTCCACACCCAATTTTTTCATGACTCGAATAGGAAAAGTCACTTGCTGAATAGTATATCCTTCATAGTAATGAAACCTTCCTTGCATACAGACTACTACTTTGCCTTGAAGTTTTCCCATAATCAAACGACCGGCATGTCCCTCTGCCGTAGAAACTGGGAAATTCGGAATATCTTTGTATTCATAAATCTCTGCATCCTCGATCTCATCTCCAAGAGATCCTAGCCCCGATCCCAAAACCAATCCAATCTCTGGTTTATACTTGCTTTTTGTAAGAATTGCCTCTGCTGCTGCTTCAATATTTTTATACATATCCATTATACATCCTCCTATTATTTACGTATCAAATTTAGAAAACTAATTCCATTTTGTATTGCTTCTGTTTGAAAAATCTCTGCAATAGTCT
>CALKRZ010000138.1 GCA_937989765.1 uncultured Clostridia bacterium
AATTTCAGTATTTTGATAAATATATTATAGTATAGAAGACGGTAAAGAAAGACATCTTCCTTTATGTGGAACTTACCATCATGTAGGTGCAAGTAAAATATCACCAGTTATCGTCACTGGTAGCTATGTTACGTGGCTTCTATCCATTATTAATAAAATGACAGGACGATATACAGCAAAGATCCTAAAAAATCTACCACTAGAAGAAGCTATGGAAGCTGTGTATGCGTATTCAAGCATTTATAAAATCCCAGTAACTGAAGAAACCGCTGCATATATAGCAACAGTGACCGATGGTGATGTGTACTATATCGCAAGACTTTTTAGAAGTGACTATGAGCACAAAGACTTAACTGATATGGACTGCATCGACGATATGATCTTATACGAAACCCGTACCACAGAAAAAGAAAATGGAGAAATAGCAAGGATGTGGTTTGAGTATTTGTACGATGCCACCAGTAAAGTAAATGATAAGAATGGGAAAAGGATTATCTTATATCTCGCCAAACAAGAAAACAATGAAAGAACACGAAAAGAGATCAAAGAAGATCTAAATCTAGATATGACAGAAGCTGAGTTAGAAAAAAAACTAGATACATTTATCCAAGCAGATATCTTATCCTATGGACAAACAAGATACCGATATAAAGGACTAGGGGATACATTTTTTGAGATTGTATTCAAAGGAATGTACCAAGAAGAGATAGATGCTATGGATATAGAAGAAATCCGATCAGATATAAAAAAAGAATTAAAGAGAGCATGAGGAATTATTAAAACAGAATGGGATTATGAGTATGTATGGAGTGGAATAAATACAAATAAGTTATTTTCTTTACGATACATGATAGAAAGGATGACCTTTGTGTCTACAAATAAAGAACTGATTGTATGGATAGAACCTAAAGGATTTATGCTTGATTGGCAGGCTACAAATGAAGTTTTGGGGCAGAGTCAACTTCTACGCCAAGAACAACTATACGAAAAATTTCATCAAAATGCATTCGAATTCTTATTTGCTCTTGGATTTTTGGATTCTGCCACTGTACTGTCTGATTCTATCCGATTTCTTGCAGGGGTTGCTGCATCCTTTGTGAAAGCGCTCTCAAGAGATTCGGATATTGAATTTTTGAGAGAAAAGACAATCGTGCAGATTGATCGTGAAGAAGTAGAACAGATCATACGCAGTGCGCCTTATATGAATGGTGTGGAATATGTTGATATAGACTGGGTGGATAAGATTTGGGGCAAGCTGGGGACTGTATTTTCATCACAAATCAAGGAATATAGTGGAAGTGTGGCAGGGTATTTTGCAGCACAAAGTCCCGACATACATATAGTAGGTCGGGTTTTTTTTCATTTAGTGGAAAATAAAAAGGAGGAATACCCATTTGCTTTTTTGGCAACATACGCAACAAGAGCTGTCAAAGGAGGAAAGTCAAAGCATCTTCCTCTAAAAAATGCACTGGTGGAATATAAGGATGACAATACGAAGTTGCTAGAACTATTGTCAACAGTGAATAAGGTTTCTCAAAATAGTACATTCATCGCAGAACTAGTAGATTCTGGAGAAATGAATAACGAATTTAATTGCAATTTGTAAATTGACGTGGAATTTAGGTATTATTCATGTATAAGGAAATTATATTGAATGAGTAGAAGGAGAATAAGTCATATGGGAGTTAAATGTATGCAAAAGAGTAAGGCTATAATGATCTGCATAATATTGATTGCGATAGTTCTAATGTTTGTGATTAAAATAAATACTGATAATAAACCAGTAAGTTATGGCAAGGCCATTGACACAGTATATAATCATGATCTTGAGGGGATGTCACTCGAAATATTCAAAACATCCGATTTACGTGGAAGCGAAATTGAAACCATATGGATTGGAACAGGAACAAAGGTCAACGATTTTAGAACCAGTGAAGATGAGGATGTACTCATTTTAACCAATGAGTTAATCTCAAACATACAAGACATGAGAATTGTAGATGAAGGCAGAACTGAGATGCTCGATGCAAATAGTGAAAGTTATTATTTGCTTCAAGCCAATTACGATTATCCAGATCTTTTTGAAGGTGACATACATTCTCTATTCTTGTTTGTTGATGACCAAATGGATTATATCTATATTCCAAAAGAATATTGCACACTCGAAGATTTTTTCGTCAAATACAGTGGAGCTGTTGCTATGATTAAAATTGAATATAATGATGATGTTACTGAGTTGCTTAATAAAATTTTGAAATAATAATTGTTGGAGGTATTGATAAAGACGAGAAAATGGAAATCAATTCTGATTGTTCAAAGGTGTTCGTATTTTCTTGAGTTGAATAAAAAGCTACTATATGATTAACCCACAAAAAGGTCACTTCTATACCAAACACTAAATTTTTTATGATATACTAAAATAAAAATATGTTTTGAAAGGGGAAATCACCATGTTCCGCAAAAAATGATGCGACTCAACTTAATCTAGATGATGCAGTTCTCACAATGCCTAAATATCTTCAGAACACGCTTAGAAAAAGTTGGGCGGAACCCTTTCAAAAGCATATACTTCCAAATATTAATGAAGAAAGATTTGAAGTCCTCTATAGTAAAATTGACTCTAGACCCAATACACCTATCAATGTGATCATAGGACTTCTAATACTCAAAGAGATATTTTCTCTTTCAGATGAAGATGTGATTGGCTCGCTTCATTTTGACACTAGATTCCAGTATTCTCTTGGTACAACTAGCTATAACGAGCAGCCAGTATCTATCAATACACTTTATAATTTTAGAACAAGAGCATTAAACTATGAAATCGAAACGGGTATTGATCTCATCAAAGAAGAAGTTGAAAACTTAGCCGATCATATTGCAAAGTTCATGAAGCTTGACGGTAAAACCATTAGGATGGATTCTATGATGGTGAGTTCATCATGCAAAAAACTTTCTCGTATAGAACTGGTATATACCGTCAATGTTGGAGTTATTAAAGTCATTAATAAAATAAGCCCTCCTAGAGCGTATGATTGAAGAACAAACTACTATGTCAGAAGGAACTGTAGTACCTAAAGAGGGTAAAGATCTTCACTCAGAAACCCTTCAAAATCCAAGTGACCCAGATGCCACATTTCGCACAAAGTATGAAGATAATATTGGGTATGTGGCAAATCTAGTAGAGACATTTGATGAGTATGCTGGTGTAATCAACACTTATGATTATAAACCTAATACATATGCAGACAGCAAGTTCTGCAAGGATATTCTGCAAAAAATGGGTGAACAAGAAGATGTTACTTTATTAGTACATGGTGGTTATTACTCTGATGAATTATCAGAAGTAGCAAAGAAACAAGGCATTGAGATAGTTCCTACTGAATTAGTGGGTAAAAAAAAAAGTACAGACAAAATCCCGTATTCAGCATTTGAAATAGATGAAGAAGAAAATGTTATCAAAGCTTGCCCAGCAGGTAATAAACCACGAGTATCCTACA
>CALKRZ010000139.1 GCA_937989765.1 uncultured Clostridia bacterium
TATCTGCTTGATCTAATTCTTCTAATATTTCCTTGGCTCGCTGAATCACTGTGGGTGGAAGGCCTGCTAATTTTGCTACTTGGATGCCATAGCTATTATCCGCTCCTCCTCTCTGAATCTTTCGCAGGAAAATGACTTCATCCCCCTGTTCTTGGACTGCAATACAGTAATTTTTAACTCCCTCCAACTTCCCTTCTAGTTCAGTTAATTCATGATAATGCGTAGCAAACAATGTTTTGGCTCCTATATGCTTTATGCTACTAATATACTCTACTACAGCCCAAGCAATACTAAGCCCATCAAAGGTGCTTGTACCTCTTCCAATCTCATCCACTATTAACAAGCTGTGTTTTGTAGCATTATGAAGAATATTTGCCACTTCTGCCATTTCTACCATAAATGTACTTTGACCCGAAGCTAGATCATCGGAAGCCCCTACTCTGGTGAAAATACGATCTACCACTGTAATATGTGCCGATTGTGCAGGCACAAAGCTACCGATTTGAGCCATTAATACAATCAGTGCCGTTTGCCGCATATAAGTAGATTTTCCTGCCATATTGGGCCCCGTAATGATAGCCAGTCTATTTTCATCCGCATCTAAAAAAGTATCATTGCCAATAAATTGCTCCATCGACATCATCTTTTCAACTACGGGATGGCGCCCTTCTTGAATATGTATAGTACCCTCTTCCGATATTTTGGGTTTAGTATAATTCTGTCTTTCGCCTACTTCTCCCAAAGATTGTAGTACATCTAGTATCGCCACATATTGTGCCGTACTTTGAATCCTAGTCACTTCTTTTCCAATGGCTTCTCTTAGCTCTACAAACAATACATATTCCAGTTGAACAATTTTCTCTTCTGCACCTAAAATAGTTTCTTCTAATTCTTTTAATTCAGGCGTTATATATCGTTCAGCATTCGCTAATGTCTGCTTTCTTATATAGCGATCTGGTACTGCATCAAAATTGGAGCGAGTAATTTCTATATAATATCCGAATACTTTATTGTACCGAATCTTTAAGTTTTTTATCCCTGTTTTTTCCTTTTCTTCTGTTTCTAAATTGGCGATCCACTGCTTGCCTTGGATTTTGGCTTTACGTAGTTTATCTACTTCAGGGTGGTAACCTTCTTTAATAATATCTCCCTCTTTGATGCCAATGGGAGGTTCTTCCTCAATTCCTTTTTGAATAAGATCATATATATCTTCTAGAGAATCAATCTGTTCGCAAATCTGTTTCAAATAGGTTGAAGAAGCGTCTTGTAGAATAGATTTTAGAGGGGGTAGCATTTTCAAAGAACACTTTAAGGCAATCAAGTCTCGCCCATTTACTGTTCCATAAATGACTTTTGACATAAGTCGTTCCAAGTCATACACCCCATACAGAAGCTCTTTGATTTCTTCACGGAATAAAGGATTATCTTTACACTCTTGCACTGCCTCCAAACGTCTTTCGATCGCGTCTTTTTTTACCAAAGGTTGTTCAATCCATTTGCGCAGAAGTCTTGCCCCCATAGCTGTTTTTGTCTTATCTAGTACCCATAGGAGTGTGCCTTTTTTCGATTTTTCTCGCAAACTTTCTGTTAGTTCAAGATTTCTGCGTGAACAAATATCTAAGACCATATACTCCGTGTTCCCATAGGGAATGATAGTTGAAATATGGGTGAGACTTATTTTCTGTGTCTCCTGCAGATAACATAAGAGCGCCCCAGCAGCTTCGATTCCTACAGTATACTCAGAAAGCCCTACTCCATCTAAGGAAAAAATAGAAAAATGCTGACAAAGTCTTTTATAGGATGTATCATATTCAAAATTCCAAGCAGGATAGGGATTCATATAAGATGAGAAACGGCTTTTGATACTATGAATGATCGCATCATCCTTGTCCATCACTTCACTGTATAAGATCTCCACAGGACAAAACTTACCGATCTCATCTATAAGCTTTTCATATCCCTGCATCTGGAGCTCTGTAGTATAAAACTCCCCAGTAGTAATATCCACTACGGATACTCCATATCCTCTAGGACCTTGAGCTATACTCATAAGATAATGATTTTTATCATCTTCTAGAGCCCCAGTTTGTAAAATCGTTCCTGGTGTAATGACTCGGATTACTTCTCTCTTTACGATTCCTTTGGCTTGTTTAGGATCCTCTACCTGTTCACAGATCGCTACTTTATATCCTTTATCGATGAGTCTTCCTATATAAGCTTCCGCAGAATGATAGGGCACTCCGCACATGGGAGCCCGCTCTTCCTGTCCACAGTCCCGTCCTGTCAATGTAATCTCTAGTTGCTTTGAAGCAGTAAGGGCATCTTCAAAAAACATCTCATAAAAATCTCCTAGCCTAAAAAAAAGCAGGCAGTCTTTATACTGGTTTTTGATTTCAAAATACTGTTCCATCATTGGTGTTAGTTTTCCCATATAATCCTCCATTGCATACTAATGGCATCCTCCGCAGCTTCCTCCACAGCCTTTACCCGCAGATTCTTCTCCTGTAATAGAATATTTTAATATATCTAGTACTTGATTCACCAAATGATTAAAACTGTTTTCTGCCTCTAGAAGCTCGCGAATTACATCATTTTCTTTTAGTTCATTTCCCATGACCCGAAGTTTTTTAGTGGATTCATGAAATTCCTCTTTGCTCATGATACCCGCTTCCATTTTCAGCTGCAAATTCTGCTGATATTCCTTGTATTCATTCATTGTATGATTTGCCTTGGTATCGATTTCAAAGGCAGCTTTAGCCACCTGTAATCTTCCTGCTTCTTCTGTTTCATGAATAAGCTGTGCTAGTTCTCTAGTTTTTTCAAATATCATTATTATCTCTCCTTATATTTATACTGGATCTCAGAAAAAATATGTGGTAAGGCAAACATATAAATCTTCCAACAACTGCAAAATCGCGCTTGTGCAAAGGGTAAGTTTAGTTGAAATCTGGGACGCGCTCCTTTGTTGCAGTTGTTTCCAGATTTATATGTTTGCCTTACCACCACATACTTTTTGTGAGAGCCCTTATACTTTTTCTCCTACCACATAAAAAGTTTTTGCCTCTATAATTTTTACAGATACAATCTGTCCAATTAATTCTTCTTTTCCAGCGAAATGTACTAAATGATTTTGGTCTGATCGCCCTGCGAGAATTCCTTCTGCTTGCTTGCTTACCTCTTCTACTAATACCTCTATGGTTTTGCCTATAAGTGCTTCACTATGGGTCAATATAATAGGATTCAAAACTCCTAACAAGCGACTAAAACGTTCTTGTGCCACCTCTTCTATGACTTGATCATCCATGGTCGCTGCTGGTGTTCCACTTCTGATTGAATACAAAAATGTATACGCACTATGAAATTGGATTTCTTTTAGTATATCTAGCGTATCCTGAAAATCTTCTTCCGTCTCTCCAGGAAACCCTACAATAATATCGGTTGTAAGGGCAATACCGGGAATAGCATCCTGAATTTTCCTCGCCAGAAGGGTATATTCTTCTTTTGTATATTTTCGATTCATAGCCGTAAGTATTTTAGTGCTTCCTGCCTGTATGGGCAAATGAAGGTGCTTGCATACTTTCTCACAGCTCCTCATAGCCTCAATGAGTTCATCCGATAGGTCCTTAGGATGAGAGGTCATGAATCTAATTCTCTCTAGACCTTCTACTTCATTTATTTTATATAGAAGCTCCGCAAAGGAAGTCTGGTCTTCTAAATTCTTCCCATAAGAATTCACATTTTGCCCAAGGAGCATAATTTCTTTTACCCCATCCTGTACTAAATCTTTGATTTCTTGTACAATATCTTCGGGACTGCGGCTTCTTTCCCTTCCACGGACAAAAGGTACGATACAATAGGTACAAAAATTATTACAGCCGTACATAATATTTACGCAGGCCTTAAATTTATATTTTCTTATACTAGGTAAATCCTCCATGATCTCCTTATGTTCTTTCCAAATATCGATGATCATCCCACTGGTTTCTATGCTGGCTAGAAACAGCTCTGGAAATTTGTATAGATTAAAGGTTCCAAAAATGAGATCCACATGTCTATATTTTTGTTTGATGGTATTTAAAACTTTTTCTTGCTGCATCATACAGCCACATAGAACAATCTTTAAGTCATTATTTCTAGCTTTCACATGTTTAAGGGCACCCAATTTTCCAAATACCTTATGTTCTGCATTTTCTCGTACACAGCATGTATTATATAGGATAAAATCTGCTTCTTTTTCCTTGTCAGCAGGTGTATATCCCATCTGCTCTACCATACCAATCAGTTTTTCAGAATCATGGGCATTCATTTGGCAACCGAAGGTAGTAATATAGTACGTTTTTTGTTTGCCAGTTCTTACAAACTCTTTATCATTTTTAGCCCTAACTTCTTTTATGATTTTTTGGATTCGTTGTATTTCTTCTGCTGTAATTTTAAGTTCTGGCTCTCGCTTACTCATTTATAGCAATCCTCCTATAGTAAGATCCAATTGTCACTCATAATTTATACATACATATTTAATTTTACATAAATAAAGATTTAATTGCAACTAAAAAGGTAAGAATTACATGATATATCTCACATTCAGCATGAATAATATTCCAGTAGTTATTTCGACAAAAACAAATAGTATAT
>CALKRZ010000140.1 GCA_937989765.1 uncultured Clostridia bacterium
CAATGGCTATTACATGAATTTTTTTATAAAGGATGAGGGTTCTAAGCTGTACGAGCGGTATGAAGAAACGCACTATGAAAGAGCCTATTCTTTGGAAAAGGTAAAGACACTATTAGAGGAAGCAGGAATGAAAGTGCTTGCAGTGTATGATGCATATACCTTCAGTGATCCCCATCCTTGTAGTGAGCGAGTTTTTTTTGTGGCACAAGAAATTGTAAAGAATACGTAAGGAGGTAATGTGTTGGAAGATTATATTATTCGTGCAATAGCTGCAGAGGGAAGCATTCGTGCTTTTGTGGCGACTACAAGACAAATGGTACAAACGGCTAGAGAGATTCATGATACTTCACCCGTAGTGTCCGCAGCGTTAGGGAGGACGATGACAGCAGCAGCCATGATGGGTCTGATGTTAAAGGGTGAAGATGATCTTATTACGATTCAGCTCAAAGGAGATGGCCCTATGAAAGGCGTGGTTGTGACTGCCGATCATAAAGCCAATGTCAAAGGATATGTACATCAACCGTATGTAGAATTGCCACTCAATCAAAAAGGCAAGCTAGACGTAGGTGGGTGTATTGGTTCTGGAATGCTCAGTATTATAAAGGATATGGGATTAAAAGAACCCTATATCGGACAAGTACCTCTTGTAACAGGAGAGATTGCAGAGGATTTAACGTATTATTTCTTTCACTCAGAACAAACTCCTTCTGTGGTAGCGTTGGGTGTATTGGTGGACCGTGATACCTCCATCAAGCAATCAGGAGGATTTATTATACAAGTAATGCCAAGTGCAGAAGAAGATAGTATTGAAAAACTTGAAAAACAGCTTTCTCTTATTCCTTCTATCACAGAAATGATGGATGAAGGAAATACACCAGAACAGATCTTAGACAAGGTGTTAGAAGGACTTAATCCTGTTATACTAGATAAAGTGCCTACTCAGTTTTATTGCAACTGTTCAAGAGAAAGAGTTGAAAAAGCATTGATCAGCATTGGAATCCAAGATTTACAAGAGATTGTAGAAGAAGAAAAGAAAGCCACCCTACATTGTCATTTTTGTAATAAAGAATTTTTGTTTAAGGAACAGGAGCTGCGGGATATGATTGAACGGTTAACAGAATAAGGATAAAGGAGTGGGGGTAGTGAAAAGAGATTTTGCTATTGCAGCCAAGGCGGTCATCATAAGAGGAGATCAAATACTGATCTTGCATCGATCGAAAGAAGAAATGCAGAGCAGTAGAGTCAATAGAGTGGATGCTTGGGATCTGCCAGGGGGTGGCATCCAGTTTTTTGAAACAGTCGAAGAAGGGCTGCATAGAGAAATCATGGAAGAAGCCAGTATAAAGGCGAAGATCATTAAACCTATCGGGATTTATGATGCGATTCGCCCCCAACTTCACATTACGATCATTACCTATGTATGTGAATACTGTAGTGGAGAGGTGACCCTAAGTAGTGAGCATGATGCCTACTACTGGATATGTTTAGAAGAAATGGAGCAGCACAAGATTCCAAAAGCATTACAAAGATACTGTTATCTAGCGGTAGAAGAATACAAAAAATAATCATTTAAAGTACAATGTAACTATGAGTGTATAGGTGCATATATTGATAGAGAGAGATTTTTATCGTACATAGAATTCGTCTTTTCATGATAGGTAAATTTGGATATTACTTCTACTTATACTTATCTCATTTTTTCTATAAAATAATCTAAACAACTACTATTAGGTGTAGGAGTAGCAGTGGGTGTAATAGATATCAATAAGGGAGTGAAGAAGATGAAAGTTCTGACCATTGGTTCTTATCAGTATATCGAAGAACTGCAGCAAAAAATGAATGAGCAGTTTAAAAACATAACACCCAATGAACTCATGCCCGTGTGTGACATAAAACAAGGTGAACACATTCATTTTCTTCAATATTCTATAGATGATACTATGTTTTTAAAGTATTATGATCATTTCTTTATGGATCGAATTAAGCTCCATGCCACGAGTGCAGTGACTGATATCATTATGAAATATAGCCGATTTGATATGGCAACAGATATCTTAAGTACAGAGTACACTCAATATACAAAACACGAAAAAGATGAAATTATCACCATGGTTCATTCGTTTTTTGAAATGCCTCAAAATGATGAAGATCCAGATCTGCTTACCTATTCTTACAAAAAAGAAATTTTAACGATATTAATGGATTTTTTGGAGGAGCATAATGAATTAATCCTAGAGGGATTTATACAGTTTAGGCTTCAATCCTATAAGAAATCCCTTGAAAGGGTAGTAGAACATGTAGTAAAGGAATATGAAACCCAAAAGGAGTATAATGAGTTTATTAAACTTCTTCGGTATTTTGTAGAAATGCAGGAATCTAAAATAGATATCATTCATGTAGTGGGCATGCCTGATAAAACCTTTAAAATTTTTGATGAATATAAAGATGAAATTACTAAGCAGTGTATTGAAGAATTTCAAAACGATTTGCAGGTAAATGAAGTCAACTTTGATGATCTGTTGGTCAGTTCATTGATCACCATTGCACCACAAAATATAGTCATTCATGGATTCGAAAATATTGAAAACAAGCATTTATTAGAAACCATTAACAATGTATTTACTGGAAAAGTGCATTTTTGTACTCAATGTGACATTTGTATCCCGAGTAGTATGATGGATGGCACAGAAAGATAAGAACATGCCTTGACAATCCTATTGCACATGATATAATATAACCATCCGACATTATGTCCCTCCTACTTCTATAAGTGGGGGTGTAGCCACCAATATCCGTGGGAGTTCAAGCTCCGACGGATGGTTAATAAACTGTAGCGTAGCGGAGGTTTATTTCCTTTGACTAAAATAGTATAGGTATAATTCGTTGAAGAGAAGAGTAAACTGTATTTGTTTTCAGAGAGAGGATGCATAAGCTGAGAGCATTCTTATATGAGTACAGTTGAAAACCACCTCTGAGTGACTCTAATCCAGTCCGGTGACTCCGTTATCGTCGAATGAAGTGGTTATCTTATTGTTTGGATAATTCATGAGGGTGGAACCGCGGGAGATCTAAACTCTCGTCCCTTTTCTTGTATGAGAAGGGATGAGGGTTTTTTATTGCTTAAAAATATATTAAATTTACGGAAGGAGTTTTTGTAATGAGTAAGATTACTTTGAAAGATGGTTCAGTAAAAGAATATCCAGAAGGCATTTCGATCATTGAGTTAGCAAAAGATGTAAGTGAAGGTCTTGCCAGAGTGGCGTGTGCAGGAAGTGTGGATGGCCGTACGGTAGATCTTAGATATACTATCACAGAAGATGCAGATGTAAATATCCTAACTTTTGATAGTGAAGAAGGTAAAAAGGTATTTCGTCATACATCTTCTCATATTTTGGCACAAGCGGTAAAAAGATTATTTCCAGAGGTAAAACTAGGGATTGGACCCGCTATAGAAGAAGGCTTTTATTATGATTTTGATAGAGAAAAGTCTTTTACACCAGAAGAATTGCAGCAAATCGAAGCAGAAATGAAGAAAATTGTAAAAGAAGATCTGCCTATTGAAAAATTTGAAATGCCTAGACAAGAAGCACTGGCATTTATGCAAGAAAAAGGAGAGACTTATAAGGTAGAATTAATCGAGGATCTCCCCGATGACGCCATTATATCTTTTTATAAGCAGGGTGATTTTGTAGATCTATGTGCAGGACCTCATCTTCTATCTACTAAGCATATGAAAGCCTTTAAACTATTATCCTCAGCAGGGGCATATTGGAGGGGCAGTGAAAAAAATAAAATGCTCATTCGCATTTACGGTACTTCCTTTAACAAAAAGGCAGATTTGGATGAGCATATCACAAGACTGGAAGAAGCGAAGAAGAGAGATCATAATAAAGTAGGTAGAGAGCTAGAGCTATTTACCACAGTAGATGTGATAGGACAAGGTCTTCCTTTATTGATGCCGAAAGGTGCTAAGATCATACAAATTTTACAGCGATTTGTAGAAGATGAAGAGGAAAGAAGAGGCTACTTGTTGACAAAGACACCTTTGATCGCCAAAAATGATCTGTACAAGGTGTCAGGTCATTGGGATCACTACAAAGATGGCATGTTTGTGATGGGAGAAGAGGAAAAAGATGAGGAAGTAATGGCACTCCGTCCTATGACTTGTCCATTCCAGTTTATGATCTATACTTCTAAACAAAGAAGTTATAGAGAACTTCCTCTCCGTTATGCAGAAACTTCTACTTTGTTTAGAAATGAATCCTCAGGAGAAATGCATGGTTTAATACGAGTGAGACAATTCACGATTTCCGAGGGACATATTATTTGTATGCAAGAGCAGTTAGAAAAAGAGTTTGCGGATGCGGTAGATCTTATTAACTATATGATGAAAACATTAGGGATTGAGAACGATGTTTCTTACCGCTTTTCTAAGTGGGATCCCAATAATAAAGAAAAATATGTGGGAGAACCAGAAGCATGGGAAATGACCCAAATCAAGATGAAAAATATATTAGATAACTTAAATATTCCTTATAAAGAAGCAGAAGGGGAAGCTGCATTTTATGGCCCTAAGCTAGATATTCAGTTTAAAAATGTGCATGGAAAAGAAGATACAATTATAACAGTGCAGGTTGACTTCTCATTAGCAGACCGATTTAATATGACTTATGTGGATCGAGATAATGAGAAAAAGAGACCTATTATTATTCATAGAACATCCATCGGTTGTTATGAAAGAACGTTGGCTATGCTGATAGAAAAATATGCAGGGGCATTCCCAACATGGTTAGCACCCACTCAAGTGAAAGTCCTTCCTATTTCTGAAAAATATCAGGACTATGCAGAACAAGTAGTTGCGCAGTTACGTCAGGGAAATATCCGCGTGGAAGCGGATTATCGTGCTGAAAAAATCGGCTATAAAATTAGAGAAGCTCGGATGGAGAGAGTGCCTTACCTACTCGTAGTGGGAGAAAAAGAACAAGAGGATCAAAAAGTAGCTGTCAGAAGTCGAGTAAAAGGGGATGAGGGGGCTATTGCCTTAGATGAATTTATGACTCGCATCCAACATGAAATAAAAAACAGAGAAAATTATTTAGAACTGCTTGACAATCAAGATAATGCATGATAGTATGATACGTGTTTGAAAAACATATAATTTTGTATTAACTTCAATGCACTGTGTTATATACAAGTGCATCCAATAAAATAAGTAGAAGGTCCACTTCTCACCTTACGATCATAGATCCATAAGGTTCATATTTGCAAATACATTTTGGAGATCAAGATGTACATTTTTTGCACGTATATGATAAAGTGGATAGATTTCTATCCACTTTATTTTATTATTATAAGATAAATGTTCTATAATTTTTAGGAGGTGTACTATTATTAACAACGACTTACAGATCAATGAGCAAATTAGAGACAAGGAAATTCGTGTGATCGATGCAGAAGGTGGTCAATTGGGCATTATGTCTTCAAAAGATGCTCAAATAATTGCAGATGAAAAGAAGCTTGATTTGGTAAAGATTTCTCCAACTGCAAAACCACCAGTTTGTCGTATTATGGATTATGGCAAATATAAGTTTGACTTAGCCAAAAAAGACAAAGAAGCACGAAAAAAACAAAAGGTCATTGATGTAAAGGAATTACGCTTATCTCCTGGTATTGAAGCTCATGACATTAATGTCAAAGTAAAAAAAGCCATTGAGTTCTTAAAGGATGGAGACAAGGTAAAGGTTTCTATTCGTTTTAGAGGGAGAGAGTTAGGCCATACCCAAGTAGGGGTAGTGATATTGAATCAATTTGCAATAGATGTAGAAGAAGTAGGTGTGGTAGAAAAGCCACCTAAAATGGAGGCGCGAAGCTTAGTCATGTTTCTTGCCCCTAAACAATAAGGATTGCTTTTTGAAAGTATATAAGCATACAAAAAGTAGTGTATAACTAAAAGGAGGACTTGAAAATGCCGAAATTAAAAACAAATAAAGCAGCATCTAAACGTTTTAAAGCGACAGGAACAGGTAAATTAAAAAGAACTAAAGCGTACAAACAGCATATCTTAACAAAGAAAAGCACGAAGAGAAAAAGAGGTTTAAGACAAGCAGGTATGGTGGATGCAACAAATGCAAAACAAATGAAGCAACTTTTACCATATATCTAAAAACAACAACAAGAGACTTTGATATAGAGAATAGGAGGATACAAAATGGCAAGAGTTAAAGGCGCAATGCACACAAAGAAAAGACGTAAAAAAATATTAAAATTAGCAAAAGGATATAGAGGTGCAAAATCTAAACAATTTAGAACTGCAAAACAAGCAGTAATGAAATCTTTAGTATATGCATACGTAGGTAGAAAACAAAGAAAAAGAGATTTCAGAAAGCTTTGGATTGCAAGAATTAATGCAGCTGTAAGAATGCATGGTATTTCCTACAGCAAATTTATGAATGGATTAAAATTATCGGGTATCGATATGAATAGAAAAATGTTATCAGACTTGGCGATCAGTGATGCACAAGGATTTGCTCAAATCGTAGAAACAGTAAAGACAAAATTACAATAAAAATACAGCCTAGGCTGTATTTTTTTTTGGATCTCTGCAAAAATATGTGGTAAGGCAAATATATAAATCTAGAAGCAGCTGCAAACCAGCACTTGTGCAAAGGGTAAGTTTAGTTGAAATCTGGGACGCGCTCCTTTGTTGCAGTTGTCTTCAGTTGTTTCCAGATTTATATATTTGCCCTATCACCATATATTTTTTCTGAGATCCTTTTTTTTTATAGAGTAGAAATGAACATGTTTTTCATGAAAATGGATGGCCCACTAGGGTAAGGATGATAGAGATCATAATAAAGGCAAGGGCAATCCACAGATAACCTTCTTGTTTGCTGATTATACTGTAGAGTAGTAATCCTATGGTACCAACTAAGAATAGAATAGACAATACCCCTGCATAGGGAAATAAAAAATTAATAAATAGATATAGAAAGAATGTGAGCAAAAATATTGAAGTAATAAGGCCGGTTTTTGATTCTTTCCCTAAAATTTTTTCAAGTAACATAAGAGGATCACCACCTTGTTGCTTGTAATATAAGCACTTTATTTTAAAATATATGAATAAGCTTTGAAAATATGTTAAAAATATATATGAATGTGTTGACAAGAGATGCAAATGCATGTAAAATAAAAAACTGTTGGCGCTGTAGCACAATACACTGCCATATAGATTTTAAAAAAGAATATAAAAAAGATTATAAAAAAATGAGAAACATATTGACACTTCATAAGAAATCTGGTAATATAAATTTCGCTGCTATTACACAGCATTAATCAAAACGAGTTATGAAAAATAAAATAAAAAAAGTTGTTGACAAAGAAGTGAGTACATGGTAAGATACTTCTTGTCGACAAAAACCGACACTCTGAACTTTGAAAACTAAACAGTGTATAATACCTTTAACAAGGTAAACAACCAAACCCAAAAATCAACTTACAGTTGATAACGGAAACAAA
>CALKRZ010000141.1 GCA_937989765.1 uncultured Clostridia bacterium
CGTCTAATTTTCCGACACATACACGCTTGCTGCGCGACTGCTTCTTTTCTTTATCCCAATAATTGGTTGACTCATAAACATATATAATGCCATTTTTTTTATTCGGAACATAAACTAAGCTCATTAAATTACCTCCATCCACGTTATAATTATAACGTGTTTTAAAGGTAATTTCAATAGCAAAACTAAATTAAGTGTAGTAAAATCAATAGTTTCAAGCATACCACGTTATAATTCATACGGGAATGCAGGATCAATGCCTAATTGCTCTGAATAATAAGTTTCATTTTGTTCATTCGCAAAATGCAGGAGCTTGGTCCAGCGATTACGATAAAATGTCATAGATCCCTCTGTATAACCCAAGCGCAATAGTTCCTGTTCTAAATCGTCCAATACTTCTTTAAGTGTTTTTTTCTGCATAAGAAATGCCTCCTTCAATGATTTTTGAGCATCTGCTCTATATTCATTGTTGGATATTATGCAAAGTTAATACAAAAGAAATGTTGTAATTACAATGAATTCTTGAAGTTACTTCACATAAGTACTTGCTTTGCATAAGGTGGATTATGTAAAGCTTTGCATAACCCTCCTTGAGGCACTCCCTCTATAGTGGCACTTACTATTCCTTTTTCCATCACTCCTGCATTTAGATACTTCCTAATTAGCCCTATTACTCGTATATCTTTGATTTCTTTATAGATTAATCCGATTAATTTGTCATGATTGACTGTATCAAAGTACTTTTGTAAGTCAATATCTACTGCCCATCTATAACCTTCATCCATGTATTCCTTACATTTCAGAATAGCTTGGTGTGCATTTCGATTTGGTCTGAATCCATAACTATTCTCTGAAAATTTCTTCTCAAAGATTGGTATCAGTACTTGTGATATTGCCTGTTGTATCACCCGGTCTACTACCGTTGGTATCCCTAATGGTCTTGTTTTCCCGTTATCTTTTGGTATTTCTACCCTTCTTACGGGATTTGGTTTGTAACTTCCATCTGCTATAGATTGCTTGAGTTCTTCGCCATGACTTCTTAGATATGGTAGAAGTTCATCTACTCCCATCTTATCAATACCATGACTTCCTTTATTTTTTTTAACACGTTTAAAGGCTTCATTCAGATTTTCATTACTGATGATTCTCTCTAGCAATCCATAGCGATACTCACTTTGGGCGTTCTGTCCGTTATCTGACGTCATAGAAATGCTCGGCGCCTTCGCATAGCTTTCGAGTTCCACTCTATCTTTTTGCAAATGACCTGATTTTATATTCAGTTGTCTGCTTTCATCACATCTCTTTGTTTCTTTCAAACTTTCAAAACCTCCTATCGTTCAGTCCTTCCCATCAGTCGTCGACTACCTCTGGTACTATGACCTCTGCTGACTTCTTAGTGTTCAGCCATACATCACTGCATGGGTTGTCGTTTCAGAGTTCACTTCCACAACGTATCACTAAGATCTCCCCAGGTAAGAACGCAATCTTCCTCTCCATCTATCCGCCACATTTACACCTTTTGTTCTCGAGTAGTTATTGGGCTTTGACTTGTACTGCAGCCTTACCCACAAAAGTATGCCTTGTATGTGATTTCTGTTCGTCGGACCAGAGATTTGCCCACGGACTTCCTTCAGATTCCACCTCACGATGGACACCCTTGTCTTAGGCTATACACTTTCCACTACTAGGACGTGCTAGGGACTTTAACCCATAAGATTGCGCCCATGCTGGGCGCACAGCAAAAAAAGAAGAGCGGAACTGTAATTTCCCTCTTCTATCCTATCATTCATGGATTCTTCTAAAGGTGTATTTGGGTCTGGTCTATGGTGATAAAAAATATCCACATACTCCATATCCATTCTTTTTAAGCTTTGATCCAAACTGGCCAGCAAATATTTTCTAGAGCCCCAAGGACAGGATCGGGAGTTTTAGTCCACTTCGGCCTGATCGATTGTACCTCATGGTGTTGTATCTTTTTTCATCTGCTTGATATCCCATTCTCATTCTCCTTTGCCATCTTATTATCTGCTCTGTTTCGTGATCATTTCTTATATCATAATCAAATCACTGCTGATCTATGCTTTCACTGTACATCGAAAAAATGGTCTTGTCTATATTTTGAAATAGTAAATCTACCTTTCATACTTCCGCCTATCCTATAGATATGCATCAGTCGAAAATAATAAAATCTCTCCTTGTTTCCTAAATTAAAGTTTTATTTTATTTATGCCGAATATATAGCAAACATACTTATCGTTGTGGCATCTAGGGGGATGGGATGGGACATGACTTCACTCCGTGGAAGAATACTGCTTTTATGCATCTTTCTATGTTTGATCTATTGGGCTTTGGATTTTTTTACTGTACGACCTGTATTTTTAGACAAGCTTTTTCCCTCTAAAGATCAGGCTCTACGAATTATCACTTACAATACCCACTTTGGAACTAATATGCAGGGTAAATCCAACCTCCGAGCTGTGGCTTCTTTCCTAGATCAAGCAGAGGGAGATATTATCTGCTTGCAGGAAGTGGATTTATATAGTTTTAGAAGCTATATGACCAACCAACCAAAGTTTTTTCAAGACTATCTGTCCATGGAAACCGCCTACGGGAACATTCGAACAGTTTTGGCAGGCCAAACGGGGAACATGATCTTAAGCCGATATCCGATTATTTCTGTGGAAAACAAAGAACTACCCTCCTCCGAACAACCTCGGCGGGCTTTAAAAGCTGTGATCCAGACACCCACTGGGCCTATTACGGTGATCAATACACATCTAGGGTTATCCAAAGAAATCCGTCAAAAACAAATCTCTGTGCTGCAACAGTGGATCGCCGAAGATGAAAACCCTGTGATCTTAGGGGGAGATTTTAATACATCCCGAAGGCAAGAGCTACTCCCCATCCGTGGGTTACTCGCAGATGCAGGCGAGGTAGCAGACAGCACCCATATCCATACGTTGCAAAGTGCGAAGTATCAATCCCGGATTGATTATATTTTTCTATCCAAAGAATTTATCGTATCAGAGTATAAAGTATCTCCTTTTGCTGCCTCAGATCATTATCCTGTCATTGTAGATATTCTATGGAACAGGTAGCCATATTCTACCTGTGACGTATGTCATAGTGATCCTTATAGATATGAGGTATGATGTGAGTCCAGATTTTCACTATGTCTTTGAGATCCAAGAACAAAAGAGTAAGAAGTGCTCATTTATAAAATCAAAACCAAATCGATTCACTAAAAGCAGACCCTCGTCTGCTTTTTATTTCTTTCTTAAAAAATTCCGTTCTCTTTGTAAGTAAAATCATATGAAAGCCTAAGTACTTGTTGTATAATGATATCATTATATCTCTTAATCATCTAATGCAACCAAAATATGCAGTTCTTCAAAAAGTACGAAATCAAAAAAGAACCTATGGCGTAACCCCTCATATTCCCGGCGGATTTATAAAAGCTGATGACCTGTGAGAGAAACTAGGTGACTTTATTGACCGCATCGGCTTTGATACACTCCAAAGAGAAAACCTAGAACGCTTAGACGCCCAACAACAGGATAAAATACAAAATCAAGTAGAGGGATAAGCTCCGTCTACTTATTTTTATTCCTAAAGGAGAATGATATGAAAATCACTGTGATCACCGTTGGAAAATTAAAAGAAAAGTATCTATCTATGGCTGTGGAAGAGTACAGCAAAAGGCTGAGTCGATATATTCAACTAGAGCTTATAGAAGTGCCAGATGAAAAAGCACCGGATAAAATGAGCCTCGCCGAGGAGGAAATCATCCGACAAAAAGAAGGAGAACGCATCTTAAAGCATATCAAAAGCGAAGCTTTCGTGATTGCCTTGGCCATCCAAGGAAAACAGCAGTCCTCGGAAGAACTATCTCAGTATCTAAGTTCCCTTATGGTCAATGGATCTAGTCATGTTGTATTTATCATCGGAGGCTCTATCGGACTTTCTAAAGAAGTCCTGAATCGAGCGAGTTATCATTTAAGTTTCTCTAAAATGACCTTTCCTCATCAATTGATGAAAGTTGTTTTGCTAGAACAAATTTATCGATGCTTTCGGATTATAAGTAATGAACCGTATCATAAGTAACGGCGATTTTTAAATAATTATTTTATGAGGTACTAAATGTGAGACTAGAGCTTGCAGGAGGGATTCTCTTGTATAGTAAACATGTAATATTATTATATTTGTATTTATGAGTGTTTTAGTAGTTGTGCTACATAAGAGAGTTGTGAAAAAAACTTAGAACCAAAGGATCCTATCAGAGAAGAACAAGTACTTTGTGAAGATATTAAAAAATTGCTCAGTCAAGAAAGCCGTTAACTACAAGTCAAGCAGATTCCCGGAACTTATTATGCTGCTGGTAAACAATTGGGTAGAAGAATTGTAGTGAAACCAATTCATGGAATATGGGAAAAATAGAAAATATATTACAAGCTATAGAAAATAATGAACTAGCAGAGATTATTAATAATAGCAACTTGCAAGTGAAAAAGAGGATGAGGGGGCAGGTATTCTATCTCTATTAAGTCTTTAGGCGGTGCAATAAAGCGTACAAATCCAGATAGCGTCGAACGCAGAACTGTATCAAAAATATAGTGCCAGACACAGTAAACTGCGCCTGACACTTGTTTTGATCTCGTTCATTAAATTTGATATAATATATAAACAGTTACAGCAAACCTTCCTAAGATGTGGCTATCCATGAGCTTAATAACTCAATTAATAACACCAACAAAAACAACATATCCATCATCCTCTTATTCCACTCAATGGATGCTGGGTATATTATAATAAATTAATTTATTTCCCAATTAATAGAGTATCTGGCAAACACACCGGACTTTTTGACTATAACTTCAAAAACACCTTCAGCATCGGCTTTATAGTTAGCTTTTCCATCTTCTAGAGACTCCATCTCTAGTACCACTTCACCATTAGGATCTATTAATGTCATCGTTAAATTCCCCATTAATATGTTAGCTTTATATTTAAAAACCACTTCATTACCTTGTTTAAGTTCAATCTTCTCTGAGTCTGTTCCAGAATGAAAAACTCCCCATGTTGATAAAGTATTAGGTTTATTATAAGATCCGATTAATACTAAACTTACAACGCCAATAATCAAAATTCCAAGCAACAAGATTTTCTTCATATTCTTCTCCTTACAATCGAAGTATTTTTGTTTATAGGGTTTCTTAATAAGCTAGCTGATAATCTCACATGACATAATGTTCCCCAACATAGGTCACTGAATATCTTCAATATGGTAGAACTAAAGAACTTATTCATGGGAAGACATGAGCATATTTGTTTGATAATACCATAATAACTACTATGTTGCAAGCTAAATACTTATGCTGATTCTTTTCAATCTCTATTTGAAAATGATGATTTGGATTAACTTTTTTGTTAAACGAAGAAATTTATTATAAAGTGAACCTTTTTCATATTTTAAGTATCTCTTATATATAGGAGCTCCTAACAACGAAAGGGGAAAGGATTTTGGATAATACGACTTTGGTCAAACGCTGTCAGCAAGGTGATTTAGAAAGTTTTGAACAGCTTTATAAAGACTATAGTAAAAATGCTCTAGGCACAGCCTACCTTATTGCCGGCCATAAGGGAATCGCAGAAGACATAGTTCAAGAAGCATTTTTTCAATGTTACAAAAACATACAGAACTTAAGAGATGCCAACACTTTTGATGTATGGTTTTATAAGCTATTAGTAAGGATCGCTTGGAAGATGTCAGCAAAATACAAGCATACAGTACCCATTGAAGAAATAAGCTGCAAAAATACTTGGCAAAAAGAAAGTTTACAGTCAGAACTAGGGTCAAGGGAAACTCGGCTAGTAGTATATGAAGCAATAGAAAAGCTCAGTCCTCCTTTAAAAGCCGTGATTATTCTGCATTACTTTAATGACATGACCATTAAGCAAATTTCAATGGTACTTGGCTGCCTTCAAGGAACTGTAAAATCTCGTCTGCATAATGCAAAAAAAAATCTTGAAAAAGAACTTGGCAAAGCTGTAGATGACAATATCTATGAAACCATATACACGTGAAAGGAGTGTAGGATAGATGATGAATAAATCTAATCTTGAAACCATGATAAAAAAAGACTTAATAGAAAAGGCCAGTGAAGTCAAACTTCCAGATGAAATGATTTCAAAAATGATGAACCGAATTGAAAATAAAGGAGGAAATCACAACATGTTAAAAGATAGAATACACAATACAATGATGAAAAAGTGGGTTGTTGTTTCGATATGTGGAATTTTAGCTACTACAGCAATGATGTATACTTTTTCAGAGAAAGCTTGGGCTTTGGCACTAGATGCAGTGGGAACTATAAAAACGATATTTGTACTTGAAAAATCTGGAAAAGAGTATAAGATTGTTGAAAAATCAGCCACAGACCCCCTTATATCACCAACATATGTTAGAACATCAAAACTAAGTGATGAGGAAATTTCGAAAAAGCTTGGATTTACTGTGACTTTTCCAGAAAAGTTATATGGAGAGTATAAGCACAGAGATAAAGGTGAAGGAGTAGGTATTCAAAGCCAAATCAGTGAAGAAATGATGAGACAGTTAGAATCTGTAATGATTGATGCTATAGATGATGATACTGCATTTAATGGGCTTAGTGAGTATAAACCCTACCGATTTGCATTTGCAAACTATATAGATAATAAAAATCATCACATATGTATATCTATCCATGATGCAGAGGCTTCAGTACCTATAGAAAATTATAGTACCGTTGTTAAAACAAAAATCGGTAATAAAGATGCTATTTGGACTGAGATGATATTCCCTGATTATGAACATATTATGGAAAATGGAGTGGGAAGATCAAATTTATTTCAGAAACCAGAAAGCATAGTAAAAATGAATTACCTAATATGGGAATCTAATGGAGTTAGATATACTATAAATGATGTGAAAGGGCAGGAGCTTCTTATGAAAGAGGCAGTGAAAATCGCAGAGTCTTTTATGAAATAGATAAATAAGACAGATACAAATTAGTAATCTCTACAGCAACTTTTACAACTGTATTTTCATGAAACGGGCGTTAATTTCAATAATTAACGCCCGTTTCATTATTGAATTATTGATTTGTTACGCAATACTATACAAAGATCATTCATGAATACCCGCTGATGTAGACGTTACTATGAACCAATATCATACGCAACTGTGTTTTACAATATCCAAAGGGCCTTTTTTCAAAATAAACGCGTTTTTTTTAGATGGACAGCGGCTGCTGCTGCCGCAGTCCTGA
>CALKRZ010000142.1 GCA_937989765.1 uncultured Clostridia bacterium
CGAGTATCTATAATCCTATGCCAGTAGAAGGTGTCAAAGCCTTAGTTGAATTCATGAAGAAATTTGAAATGGATAATAAATAAAAATACAAGGGGGCTCTTATGTATACAATTCAAACATTAAACAATATTTCAGACTTGGGAATTACATTACTTTCCAAAGAAGAGTATGTGGTAGTAAAAGAAACCAATACACCCGATGGCGTTTTACTCAGAAGTTATAATATGAATGAAATGGAGATGCCAGAATCTCTGAAAGGGATTGCCAGAGCAGGAGCAGGGGTGAATAATATCCCTGTAGAAAAATGTGCAGAAAAAGGTATCGTCGTATTTAATACGCCAGGTGCGAATGCCAATGCAGTAAAAGAATTGGTACTCGCTGGACTACTTTTATCCTCACGCCGAGTGGTGGATGGAATTCAATGGGCAAAAACCTTAATTGGAAATGGAAAAGAAGTACCTAAACTCGTGGAAAAAGGAAAAGCTGACTTTGTAGGACCAGAGATCGCAGGAAAAAAACTAGGAGTTATCGGTTTAGGTGCTATTGGTGTTATGGTCGCAAATGATGCCAAAGCCTTGGGTATGGAAGTAGTGGGATATGATCCTTATATTTCTGTAGATGCAGCATGGGGTCTTTCTAGATCTATACAAAGAGCGGTTAGTCTAGAGCAGCTGATTTCTACTTGTGATTATATTACGATCCATGTACCTTTGATGGATAAAACAAAGTATATGATGAATAAAGACTTATTTGCGCAGATGAAAGATGAAGTCAGGATACTTAATTTCTCTAGAGCAGAATTAGTCCATAATGAAGATATGAAAGAAGCCTTAGAAAGTGGCAAAGTAGCTGCCTATGTAACTGATTTTCCAGATGAAGCAGTATTACAGATGAAAAATGTAATCCCTATTCCTCATTTGGGTGCTTCTACTCCAGAATCAGAAGATAATTGTGCAATTATGGCAGTACAAGAGCTGAAATCTTTCTTAGAAACAGGCAATATCAAGAACTCAGTAAACTATCCTGACTGTGAACTACCTTATATCGGCAAAAAACGGATTACGATTGCGCACAAAAATATACCCAATATGGTAGGACAGATTACTACAGTACTGGCAACAGAATCGATTAATATTGCAGATATGTTAAACAAAAGTAAAGGAAACTGGGCCTATACCCTAATCGATATCGATAGCGAAGGCAGTGAGTCGATCATTGCTAGCTTGATGGAAATCGAAGGCGTAACGGCAGTACGTATTATCTAACCATAGACTCTATTTTTGCCCCCGCAAGGGGGCTATTTGCTATAAAAAAATCCATGGATTTTATTTGGATAAAAAAGTATAATCATATTATATAGAGTTCCAAATCAAAATTATTGGAGGAATACGATGAAAAAACAAAGGAAGAAATCAGTTTGGATTGTTGTGTGGATCAGTATACTCATATTACTCAGTGGTTGTGGAGCCAAGAGTTCAGCTCCTGAGTATGTAGGAACACCTACGCAAGAACAAGCTAAGCAGGATTCGGCAGTAGAATATGGATATGAGGATAATGCAAGCCTACAAAAAGCAGAGCAAACTGGGGAAACCAAGAATCAAATAACCCTTATGATCATCAAGAATGCTTCCTTTTCCTTGCAAGTCAAGGATTTGTCTAAAGTCAGTACTGTGATTACGGATGAAGTCCTTAGTATAGGAGGATTTATCGAACATGCAGAGCTCAATGATGACGGACAGGATGCTTCAGCAATGATTGTATGTAGAATTCCAAGTATCCATTTTGAATCTTTTATACAAGAAATGGGCACCTTGGGTAGAATACGAAATAAGACCGTAACGGCACAAAATGTCACAGAAGAGTATTATGATAATGAAAGCCATATCAAAACAATGGAAAAAGAAGAAGAAATACTCCGTGGATTTCTAGAAAAAACGGGAACTATTGATGAAATGCTGAAGGTAGAACGAGAATTGGGTCGAGTTCGTGGAGAAATGGAAGTCCTAAAAGGTCGTAATCAATATCTCTCTGCCTTGGTATCTTTATCAAAAGTAGAAATTTACTTAAGACAAGTGCGAGAAACAAATATTTATGTCGATCCCCAAGAAGAAATGGGAACTATGGAAAAGGCATGGGAAGGCATTTTGTATAGTATGCGGTCTATTTTGCGTATGGTCAAAGGATTTATTATTGTAATGGGATATTTATTCCCTTATTTACTAATAGCAGGCGTTGTTTTAGGGATTTCATATAAAATACTCAAAAGGAAATCCAAAAAACCACCGCATGAGGGAGAGTAAAAAAGGGATCTCAGAAAAAGAAGATGCTAAAAAAGCAAAGGAGGACTTACAGTGGCAGTGGTTAGACCGTTTAAAGCAATCCGTCCGGTACAAGAATTAGTAAGCAAGGTGGCAGCACTTCCTTATGATGTGATGAATAGTGAAGAGGCGCGAGAGCTTGTAAAAGATAATCCCTACTCCTTTTTGCATGTGGACAAGGCAGAGATCGATTTGCCTAGAGAAGTAGATATTTATGATTTTCAAGTATATGAAAAAGCAAAAGAAAATTTACAACGAATGATCTCAGAAAAAGTATATATCCAAGATAAAAATCCCAATCTCTATATCTATAAGCTGACGATGAATAATAGAGCGCAAGTGGGACTAGTAGGCTGTACATCTGTAGATGAATACGAGCAGGGTATTATCAAAAAACATGAGTTGACGAGAGAGGATAAAGAAATCGATCGGATTCGTCATGTAGATATTTGTAATGCCAATACAGGCCCTATCTTTTTAACCTATCAGTCTAGGGCGGAGATTCAAAAGGTGATAGATGAATGGATGAATAAACACGTCCCACTGTATGACTTTACAGCAGACGATGGGATCACCCATACGATATGGATCATTGATGCAGAAGACACCCATGTTTTCCTCACCAAACAGTTTGCAGAAGTAGAAGCATTATACATTGCAGATGGTCATCATAGATCTGCATCTGCGGCAAAAGTAGGGCTCAAAAGAAAGGCAGATGCTCAAAATTATACAGGAGAAGAAGAATTCAATTATTTCTTATCCGTTATTTTTCCTAATGATCAGCTATATATTATGGACTATAACCGTGTGATCAAAGATCTGAATGGATATACAGAAGAAGAATTTATACAAAAACTACAGGATCAGTTTGAGATAGAAATAAGTGATAGTATGGATCCTTATAAACCCACACAAAAACACACTTTTGGCTTGTATATGAATAAAAAATGGTATATCTTAAAAGCAAAGGATAGTATTATAGATCTACAAGATCCTGTAGCTAGACTGGATGTATCTATTTTACAAGAATATATATTATCTCCATTTTTAGATATTCAAGATCCTAGAAGTGATAAGAGAATCGATTTTGTCGGAGGGATTCGTGGACTTGGAGAATTAGTAAAAAGAGTGGATGATGGGGGCATGAAAGTGGCATTTTCTATGTATCCTACTACGATTCAAGAGTTGATGGATATTGCGGATGCAGGAAAAATTATGCCTCCTAAATCTACCTGGTTTGAACCAAAACTGAGAAGTGGGATTTTTATTCATCAATTGGATGCATAGTTTTTAAGCTTCCTCAAATACTATAGATACCGCTAGTATGAAAGGAGCATCATTCATGTTTATTAATAAATTTACAACGGGTCTTATTGCAGGTAGTATTCTCGGGGCAGCAGGATTAGCTGTTATGGGTAATGATAAAAAAACCCGCCGACGTATAATGAAAGACGGAAGAAAAATTATGGCAAAAGCGAATGATTTAGTACAAGATATTACAGACATAGTAAAATAATAAAAAACAGATATGTACAATTGTACATATCTGTTTTTTATTATTCTTTTTTTGTTTACACAGAAACTTCAGTATGCTATGATCGAATAAAAAGAGGGGGAACGGCATGAAGTTTTCATTAGATAAGACGTATGTAAAGTATAGCATATATGTAATTTTAACGGCAACGGTATTATATATCCTATATGGATTTATTTCAAATATTCATCTAGTCTTTTCGTGGGCAGGAGGGTTGATCCAAAATATTCTATCCCTGCTCAGTCCATTAATCATAGGACTTGTGATCGCTTACTTACTCAATCCTATAGCCAACTGGATCGAGGGTTTACTATCAAATTCTAGAAGTATCATATCCACTAAGAAAACCAAAGTACCTATACCAGTGAAGGAAGAAAAGGTAAAGAAAGATGTACAAAATAGGAGAGCCTTTAGTGTGCTTCTTACGTATGTAATCGTATTCTCTGCGCTAGGTTTATTTATCTATGGTGGCTATTCGATGATCGGTGGACAACTCACCAATAATAAAAACTTGACTTCTATGGTGGAATCTATGGGGAAATACATCGATAAATATAACCTTACCTTTGATCAACTTCAGATCAAGCTTCAAGAAAGTGGATTATCTACAGATTTCAAAGAACAAATCTTACAGGTGGCAGATAGTTTTAATAGAGGGGTCGGAGGTGCATTAGGAGGAGTTCTGAACCATATACGAAAAACTGGAGGCAATATTATCAATGTAGTTTTGGGATTGATTATTGCATTTTATCTCTTGAAAGACAAGGAATATTTTGCAAGTGCTTATAGCGAAGTGATGGAGCTATTGATATCTAGAAAATATAATCAAGGCTTTCATCATTTTATGAGGGACATAGATCGCGTGATATCCCAGTTTATTCGAGGGCAACTTTTGGATGGGCTTATCGTAGGGATTATCACAGCCATTGTTTTATCGATCATAGGATTAGAGTTTGCAGTAGTCATCGGCATGATTGCTGGGATTGCCAATGTGATCCCCTATTTTGGCCCTATCATAGGGATGATTCCAGCGGTGATTGTAGGTTTATTAAGTGATAGTCCGATTAAAGCTTTGTTTGCTGTGATTGCTATGCTCGTCATCCAACAAATTGATGGGGCTGTGATCTCTCCTAAGGTAGTGGGAGACAGTGTAGGGCTTCATCCTGTTTTTGTGATCATATCCATTATTATTGGAGGGAGCTACTTTGGACTTCTAGGGATGGTCATTGCCGTACCAGCAGCCGCTGTGATCAAACTCCTTTTAGGTCGTTTATTAGAAACAAGAAAACAAATCAAAGCGTCAGCCTTTCAAAAAGAAAGCATATGAATACACGCCTTGACAAGATGCGCATCTTCTCATATAATTTGTATCAAGTACAAACATATAGATTAAATGCAGTGAAAAGAAGGAGTAAACAGAAGAAAGCCTTTCAGAGAGGAAATCATAGGTGAGAGATTTCTAGCAGCTGTCTGTTGAAGCAGTCTTGGAGCAGTGTATCCGAATATAGTAGGATATGACGAGTCATCTACGTTACAGATTTCAAGGGATGCACATTGTGCATAACTAGGGTGGTACCGCGAATAAGCTTCGTCCCTATATGGGATGAGGCTTTTTATATTGCATAAAAATAAGAGATAACCCTGCTCAACATAATTTTTTAGGAGGATGTATATGAAAGCATTAGGACTTAACGAAATACGAGAAAAGTATCTTGCATTTTTTGAAAGCAAATCCCATCTTAGGATGAAAAGCTTCCCGCTAGTACCCCAAAATGATAAAAGTTTATTAATTATCAATTCAGGAATGGCTCCTCTTAAGCCATACTTTACAGGACAGGAAATTCCTCCGAATAGACGGATTACGACCTGTCAAAAATGTGTTCGCACCGGGGATATCGAGAATGTAGGAAAAACAGCCCGTCATGGCACTTTTTTTGAAATGTTAGGCAATTTCTCCTTTGGAGACTATTTCAAAGAAGAAATAATTCCTTGGGCATGGGAATTTATTACAGAAACCATGGAAATTCCACAAGACCATCTATATATATCCGTATATCTAGATGATGATGAGGCATTTGACATATGGCATGAAAAAGTAGGCATTCCGAAAGAAAAAATTTACCGTATGGGAAAAGAAGATAATTTTTGGGAAGTAGGAATCGGACCCTGTGGACCTTGCTCAGAGATTTATTTTGACCGTGGAGAACAATTTGGATGTGGAAAACCGGATTGTACGGCAGGGTGTGATTGTGACCGATTTATGGAGTTTTGGAATCTGGTATTTACTCAGTTTGATAAAGATGAACAAGGAAACTATAATCTTCTGCCAAAACCTAATATTGATACGGGCATGGGGTTAGAACGGATTGCTGCTATGATGCAGGGGGTTGATTCCATCTTTGATGTAGATACGCTGCGGGCTGTGCGGGATGCGGTATGCCAGATGGCAAATGTAGAATACAAGACAGATCCTAAAAAAGATGAATCTATCCGGGTGATCACAGACCATATCCGGTCAGTCACTTTTATGACTTCTGACGGCATTCTCCCTTCTAATGAAGGAAGAGGGTATGTACTCCGCAGACTTCTGAGACGAGCTGCAAGACATGGAAAACTTCTAGGCATTGATCAAGCATTTTTGGCAGAATTATGCCATATTGTAATTGAAGTATCCAAAGAAGCCTACCCAGAATTAGAAGAAAAGAAAGAGTATATACTGAAAGTACTCACTGTCGAAGAAGAACGCTTTTATGAAACCATTGACCAAGGTATGGAGATCTTAAAAGGATATATGGACACATTAAGAAAATCTAAGCAAACAGTTATGCCAGGAGAAATGTCCTTTAAACTATATGATACCTATGGATTTCCTATCGATCTTACCAAAGAAATAGTAGAAGAAGAAGGCCTTCGTCTAGATGAACAATCCTTCCGTGAAGAAATGAATATTCAACGAGAAAGAGCTCGTTCTGCACGAGAAGAGAATACGTATATGGGTACGGAAGAAACCGTATATCATAAACTAGACCCAGCACTGACTACAAAATTTATAGGATATGATACATGTATCCTAGCAGGTGTACCGATCGCGGCGATCACTTGTGAACAGGAGGTCGTACAGGAAGCTGCAAAAGGCCAAGACATTACTTTATTTGTGGACAGAACCCCATTCTATGCAGAAAGTGGAGGGCAAAAAGGGGATGTGGGCGTCATTAGTACCTCTACAGGAACAGTGGAAATAAAGGACTGTATTAAAGTAGCAGGAAACAAATTTGCCCATATAGGTACCGTAACTTCAGGATGCATATCTGTAAGCCAAGAAGCGCAACTGTCTATTGATGGAGAAAAAAGGCTTGCTACAGCGAGAAATCACAGTGCTACTCATTTATTACAAAAAGCTTTACGAGAAGTGTTGGGCAATCATATAGAACAGGCAGGTTCTCATGTATCCTCTGAGCGGCTTCGTTTTGACTTTACTCATTTTACTTCTTTAACCCCAGATGAAGTAAAAAATGTAGAGAGAATGGTCAATGAAAAGGTACTAGCCAATCTTCCAGTGGCAGTCTGTGAAACGACTATAGGGGAAGCACGTAAAATGGGCGCTATGGCATTGTTCGGTGAAAAATATGGAGAGACCGTAAGAGTGGTTAATATGGGAGATTACAGTGTAGAATTATGTGGGGGTGTCCATCTTCAAAATACGGCTCAAACGGGCACTTTCAAGATCATATCTGAAACGGGTGTAGCAGCAGGAGTACGGAGAATTGAGGCAGTGACCGGTCAGAATGCGCTACTCTACTATCAACATCAAGAAGAATATCTAAAGATGGCAGGCGCTTTATTAAAAGCTACACCCGAATTGGTATCCAAAAAGATTGAAGCTCTTTTAACAGAGCTGAAAGAGGCACATAAAGAAGTAGAAAAATTGCGATCAAAAATGGCAGGCAGTGCAGCAGAAGATATTTTAAGTCAAAAAGTAGATATTGAAGGAGTTGCATTGATTACAGCTCGAATGGATGAGTTGGATATGAATGGGCTCCGTACCATGGGAGACCAACTAAAAAATAAATTAGGCTCTGGAGTATTGGTACTGGCTAGTGGAAAAGATGGAAAAGTAAGCTTTGTCGTCATGGCGACAGAAGATGTGCTCAAAAAAGGTATCCATGCAGGTAATCTGGTTCGTGAAGTAGCAGGTGTGACCGGAGGTAGTGGTGGAGGAAAACCCAATATGGCTCAGGCTGGTGGGAAAGACCTCGCCAAAATCAATGAAGCACTCCAACAAGCAAAAGAAGTCATTCGCCAACAGATTCAAAAATAGAATCTCTACAAAAGTATGTAACAAAAGCACAGCAGTGCTATCCACTACTGTGCTTTTGTTATAGAATTTTATATTTCGAAAATGATTTTTTGTGATATAATGGTAAAAAAAGAAAGTGAAGGGGTTATAATGAAAAAACTATTTTTACTTGTTCTTTTATGTATCAGTATGACAGGATGTACGGCTGTGGTTCCGACATCTTCGCATAAACCCACAGCATCAAAAGAGGAATTACTCCAGAAACAAGAAGAAAGCATAGATCCTGTAGTAGAAGAGGAAGTGCCAGCTCCTCCAGAACCGAAAGTAGACCGGGTTCGAATCGCAGCTGTAGGAGATATCATGGTACACAAATGGCAGCTTACAGGGGCGTATGATGCCAAAAAGCAAGCCTATGACTTTACGCCTTGTTTTGCAGAAGTAAAAGAAGCACTCAGTAGTGCGGATCTAACCATCGGCAATCTGGAAACAACATTTGGTGGAAAAGAACGAGGCTATACGGGCTACCCTAGATTTAGTAGCCCAGATCAACTAGCAGATGTGCTGCAGGATGTTGGATTTGATATTTTGACTACAGCCAATAACCACTGTCTAGATAGCTCAGAAAAAGGGCTTTTACGTACACTAGATATACTGGAGGATAGAGGTATTAGTGCGCTAGGTACGTATAGGACACAGGAAGAACGAGATGCCGTGTATCTCAGAGAAGTCAACGGCATATCCTTTGCGTTCTTGGCGTATACTTATAGTACCAATGGATTGCCCATTCCTCAAAACAAACCGTATATGGTGAGCATGATCGATCTTCCACGTATGAAAGAAGATATTCAAAAAGCCAAAGCGATGAGTCCAGATTTTGTGGTAGTAAATCTTCATTTTGGAGATGAATATAAGATTTTTCCTAATGACAAACAAAAAGAAATGGTAGATGAGCTTTTTGCAGCAGGTGCAGATGTCATCTTAGGAGGACATCCGCATGTACTGCAACCGATGGAAACAAGGAAAATCAAAAATACTGATGGAACAGAACGAACTGGATTTGTAGTCTACTCTCTGGGGAATTTTATATCCTCTATGAGAACACCCCCTACAGATGCGGGAATCATCCTATATCTTGATTTTGAAAAGATAGAGGGGCAAAGAGGGGAACTAAAACAAGTAAGCATAATTCCTACTTGGGTGCAGTTCACCCGGAAAAATGGTAATTACCTAGTACGTGTTTTATCTACCTATGATGCATTACATCACCCAGAAGAAAAAATGATAGAGAATTTACAAAAACATGAAATCACACGGATCAAACAGGTACAATCTGAAACTGTTTCTCATATGATATATGGAACAGATGCAAAGGCGATTGAAGCGTCAAAATGGTATATATATCCTATGAAGCCATAAGTTTTAAAAATATTGTTGACGTATAATTCGTTTTTGTGTATAATTTGAAGGAGTGCTTAGAAGAAATAAGATTTCTTCCTGCCACTGCAAATAGCGTAATCTTTGTAACTGGAGGGAGGGAAATTCATGTCAGAGGTAAGAGTAAAAGAGAATGAAACCTTAGATAGTGCACTTCGCCGTTTTAAAAGAAACTGTGCAAAATCTGGTATTATGGGAGAAGTTCGTAAAAGAGAACACTACGACAAACCAAGTATTAAGCGTAAAAAGAAATCAGAAGCTGCGCGTAAACGTAAATTCTGATAATCAATCACTCTTTTACAAAGGATGGTTTGTATGTCCCTTAAAGAAAAGCTTATGCAGGATTTGAAAGAAGCTATGAAAAATAAAGATGTAATTGGTAAGAACACCATCCAACTCGTTCGCTCAGGCATCCTACAGATTGAAAAAGATCAACAAGTAGAAATGGATGACGATGGAGTTTTAGATGTGATTACCAAAGAGCTCAAAAAGCGACGAGATGCTCTGCCAGAGTATGAAAAGAGTGGTCGTTCAGATCTAGTTGAGTCTCTAAATCAAGAAATTGTTACGTTGATGAACTATCTTCCTGAACAATTATCTGATGAAGAAGTTGAACAAGTGGTAAGAGAAGGTATTCAAGAAACTGGTGCTACATCCATGAAGGATATGGGAAAGGTAATGACATTCATTACCCCTAAAATAAGAGGTCGTGCCGATACCCGCAAAGTAAGCGCGGTTGTCAAACAATTATTGAGCTAACATTCATCGATAGATGTAAAAAACCTCGGAGTGATCCGAGGTTTTTAATATGCAAAAAAATGCAATATTACTATTACATTAATTACTAATTATATATATATTTTACAATAGACTACTAAAAACTTTCCATGGTATAATAGACAAAGATAGTATGATCAGGAAGGTGGTGCAGGATGCGGCTCGAACATCATATATGGATTGCAGATCGTACAACAGACATTGTAGAGCAATTAGTCGGGATCTCATTTTATAAACGGTTGGTACGGCTTGGGTCCATCACTCCAGATCTGCAGCCTCTTCGGAGAATGCAGCTTCATAATGAGAAAGTTGTGGTAGATCATTTCATGAAAGAATATAGTCGTGTAGTAGATCAGGAACGGGGTATGGCTAGGGTTTCATTTACACTAGGTCTTCTATGCCATTATATCGCAGATGCTTTCTGTTTGGCGCATAATATCTATACCATAGACATAAAAAACCATATACAATATGAGCACTATTTGAATGCGCAAAAAGACACTACAAAGATGTATACAGATGGCTCCATGCTCGTACAAGAGCAGGTGGATCTTTTGCAGAAAGGAATGACCGTAGGAGAATATATACAGCAGTATAATGCAGCATACAGAAACACAGTACAAAACATGCCATGGCAGGAAATTATCCATATAGATTCACAGCAAGCAGTTCTTCATTCAGCAGCCCTATTGACTCATTTTGTACTGGAGCTGCAGAGTATGGAAGTTCCTTCGGTTTGTATGGCATAAGCTTTGATTTTTGAGATGCAATTTTTTATTGCAAAGCAAAAACAAACATGGTATAATTGTTTCACTTGGACGATTAACTCAGTGGTAGAGTGCTTCCTTGACGTGGAAGAAGTCATGGGTTCGAATCCCTTATTGTCCATTAGTGATAGGTGGGTTTCAGAGATTTCTCTGGAACCTGTTTTTTTGTATAACAGAACCCCCCCGGCTATGCCGGGAGGGTTGAAGCTTATAGATATGAAAAAGTCTTTTAAAAGAAAAAGTCCTCTCGTTATAATAGAAGCAGGTTCGCAAGCCGCAAAATTAAAATGAGGGGAGCACTTCTAATGAAAGACATAAATAGTTTAGCACATACGAAATGGAATTGTAAGTATCATATTGTATTTGCGCCAAAATATCGGAGACAATCAATCTATGGAGCACTCAAAAAGGATATAGGTCAGATATTACGAAAGTTATGTGATTACAAAGAAGTAGAGATAAGCGAAGCAAATGCTTGTAAAGATCATTAAGTATACACAGTCATTGTGGATATTTATCACCGAATCAATATGCATCTGTGCATGCAAAAGAACTAAGGAATCTATATATAAAAGCTAGTTGACATAACAACCACACCGAGAGTGCTCATAAAATTTTCCCTATTTAACTTGTGCTTTTTCTTGACATAGTACCAGTTTGATAAAAGCGTCAAATGTGAGAGAAATGATGTTTTGGCTAGAGTACATGAGCGATAAAATATGATCAATTTTTAGGAATTACAGAATATGTATAACGATCCACATGATAGATTTATGCTTTGTAAATGATGTAATTAAGATAATAATTACATCATTTACAAAATACAGCTTGTGATAAACTTGAAGATTGATAAAGGAGGTTTTAGTGTGCTGGAAGGGTAGGTGATAGGGATTGGAAAGGAGAGGGATAAAGATGTGTATCATTTGTTAGTTTTGAAATATATAGAAAAACACGCGGTATTGCTGAAGAATTGATAACGATTGTTATACTACAAATCGGAAAAAAGTATTATATGAGCTGATACCTCTGATCAATTTCTATTATTGACAAAATACAAATCATTATGGAGTCAAAGAATGAAATCGCTAATTCTTGTATTTTTTATGATACATAGTACTATAAAGTTTTTTAAAAAATAGACTTAAATTTATTGTCTAAAATTAGTATAATAAGACGGTAAATATATTAGAATGGAGAGTTTAAATTTTATAGTACATATGATAAAATATAGAACATACGTTTGATAAATTTGTATCAGCTGTAGGAGGAAGTATG
>CALKRZ010000143.1 GCA_937989765.1 uncultured Clostridia bacterium
ATTTGGGGAGACGGAGACAATTCACAATCTTTCTGTAAAAAAAATCACATTTTTATCTTTTATATCAGGGATGCTGATTGGCGGATATGATGGCTTTTTTGGCCCTGGAGCAGGGACGTTTTTGATATTAGTATATACTACGGTGTTGGGCTTTACGCTTACCACTGCCTCAGGCAATGCAAAGGTTGTGAATCTGGCTTCTAATATTGCTGCGCTAATTACCTTTATGCTCAGTGGAAAAGTATTATTGACAGTAGGTATACCGGCGGCTATATTTGGGATCTTAGGGAACTGGATGGGTGCGGGGCTTGCCATCAAAAATGGAGCCAAAGTAATAAAACCGATGTTTATAGTAGTATTAGTACTTTTATTTATAAAAATTGCGATAGATTTATTTTAGTTGCTTGAGTTAGAATAAAAAATATACAGGTCCTAAGGACCTGTATATTTTTTATTCGCCGATTACACCATAAGAATAATTATTCCCGTTGTTATTATCCCAATTATAGGCATTATCATGGAAACATACACTGAATGTTTCTCCTTTAGGAATCGTTACATTCGCTGTAAAAGCACCCGTAGGATCTTTACGCATTTTAAAATCTTTTACCTGATTCCAATCCGTTCCACGATTGGATACGCCACAGTGAATGTATACTTCTTGCGCTCCAAATTGAGCCAAGAGTCCATCATATGTAAGCTTCACGGTTTCATCGACTACCAAAGCATTTGGATCAACGTAAATACCATTTTCTCTGTAATCCATAGTATTAGACCTCCTCATTGATTTAATCAAACTTAGTATGGTACAAAAAATATTTTTATATGCACAGGTTGATAGAAATAGTGAGATAGAAAGCAGATGATATAATAACAAAAAATGTAATAATGTGAAGTAAATAGCCGAATAGTTTTTTAAAGATCATGAATACTAAGTAGTGAATCTTTTTTTAAAAAGGAGGAGAAAAATGAAACGATATAAATTGTGTATGGTGGTCATAGGAATCCACTGCTATATACTATCTGGATGTGCGAATAGAACGCTTACACAAGCTCCTCAAGAGTATAACGAAATATACACCATGCCTCCGCGTGATACGATAAGACAACGACCAATTAGAGTGGCACAGCAACCAAGTACCTCATCACCTGATTTGAGTCAAGGAATTAATTTTTCAGAGAGAGAGAATGAGATTGTTATTACCTCCTTTACAACAAAGTTCAATACGTTTAATCGGCCAAGAGCTAAAAATATACGTATAGCAACCAATAAATTAGATGGAGTGATGGTGGCGCCAAATGAAGTATTTTCTTTTAATGCGGCAGTAGGAAAAACAGGACCCAATGAAGGATATCAAAAAGCTACAATTTTTATAAAAGGGGAAAAGAGTAAAGGCTTCGGAGGTGGGGTATGTCAAGTGAGCACCACATTGTACAATGCAGTGCAAAAAGCAGAGTTTGAAATTGTAGAACGTCATGTGCATTCAAGAGATGTGGAATATGTGGAAGAAGGGGAAGATGCAGCGATTGCTTATGGCTCTTTAGATTTTAAATTTAAAAACAATAGGGCATATCCAGTAAAAATTTCATCCAAGGCAGTAAATGGACGCGTATCAATAGAGATAGCAGAAGTACGAATCAAATAATATATGGAAAGGGGTTGTCTAGGGATTTTAGGGGCCTCTTTTTATTTTTTTAGCACTTTTGTAGAATATAGTTGATTATTTATTACTTCATACGTATAATTTAAATATGTAAAGCATTACATTTAATGACTTTAAAAGAGTAAGCGTAGTTTGCAATTGAAGGGGTGGATATATAATGAAGAGTTCTTTTGAACATAGACTTTTGAATCGTATGGACGAATTGCGAAGTTGTTATGATGAACTATATAAAGGACGAGCGGATGCAGCGGAGCAATTTGACCATTTAGTAGAGATTATGAAAAAAGGCTATGAAGAGCGTAAGGTGGAGCTAAAAAAGTTAGATGCAGATCGAGAACAAGCGAAGGAATGGTTTCTTGACCAAAAGGTAGTAGGGATGATGATGTATATCGACCTATTTGCAGATAATTTTACAGGTGTACAAGAACGAATTTCATATTTAAAAGAGCTAGGCATTACCTATATTCACTTTATGCCTTTACTAAAAACCAGAAAAGGAAAAAATGACGGAGGATATGCGGTAGCCAGTTATACCCAAGTAGATGAACGGTTTGGAAATATAGAGCAGTTTGAAAACTTGCTAGATGCGCTTAGAGAACAAGGTATTAGTACTTGTGTGGATTTTGTAGTAAATCATACTGCCAAAGAACATGATTGGGCGCTGAGAGCGAAAGCTGGAGATGTCAAATATCAAGAAATGTACTTCATGTATGATACAGATTTGATTCCCAACCAGTTTGAAAAAACGGTGCCAGAAGTATTTCCATTGGTATCTCCCAAAAACTTTACTTATTATGAAGATATAGAAAAATGGGTGTTTACAAGTTTTTATGAGTTTCAATGGGATCTGAATTATCAAAATCCTTATGTATTATCTAAGATCATTGAACGACTCTTATTTTTAGCAAATAAAGGCGTAGAGGTCTTTCGCTTAGATGCTATTCCATTTATGTGGAAGGAGCTAGGCACCAATTGCCGAAATCTTCCTCCTGTACATAGTATTATGAGTATATTTCGGATCATCTCAGAGATTGTGTGTCCAGGGATTATTTTAAAAGGGGAGGCTATTGTTGCACCACAAGAGATCGTAAAATATTTTGGGGATGCCAATGCTGCAGAATGTCATATTATGTACAATGCTTCTTATATGGTGCTGCTGTGGAATAGTTTGGCGACTAGAGATGTACGTCTTATGGAGAAAACTTTGGCAAGAAGCCCACGCATACCATTGTATGCCACTTGGATTAATTATGCCAGGTGTCATGATGATATCGGATGGGGGTTTGAAGAAGGTATCATCCGTGAGATCGGAGAAGATCCTTTCCTACATAAACAATTCCTGATATCTTTTTATAAAGGAGATTTCCCTGGAAGCTTCTCCCGCGGAGAACTGTATGAGTTTGACGAAACTACGATGGATGCTAGAAACTCAGGCACACTGGCTTCTTTATGTGGGTTAGAAAAAGCACTAGGAGATCAAGACGAATATCAGCAAGAATTAGCCATCAAAAGGATTTTGCTGCTCCACAGCATGATTATATCCTTTAGCGGTATCCCTGTGATTTATAGTGGGGATGAAATCGGGACAGTAAATGACTTCACATATGTAGAAGATCCACAAAAATCTGCAGATAGCCGTTGGCTTCACAGGCCTAAAATGGACTGGGAGCGGGCAGCAAAAAGAGCAGATCTAGGGAGTGATGAGGGGAAAATATTTACTTCCTTACAAAAAATGATCCAATGCAGGAAGGAGCATCCTATTTTTGCATCTAATGTAGAATGTACTGTGTTTGATACACAGAACCAAGGTGTATTTGGTTTAGTGAAACAATATCACGGACAAAAGATGCTGATCCTAGGTAACTTCACTGAATCACAGCAGAGGGTTAACAATCGAGTCTTAAGAGAACAAGGATTTTGTGGTATTGGACAAGATCTTTTGCAGGGACGAAGCGTTGATTTTCATGAAGAAACTTTAGTAGTAGGGCCTTATCAATATCTTTGGATTCAACAGATATGAATATAGCAATTTAGTTTTATGTCTTAGCTAGATCTTATTAGGCTGATAAAGCCCATATAATAAGATCTTTTTTTCGTTGCTTGAAGAGAAGTGCGATCAAAGGTATAATAAGCATAAAATTAGGAAGAAGGGGGGTTATCTATGCTTCCACTCATTATGGTCGGAATCAATTATAAGGAAAATCCCTTGCCCGTTCGGGAGCAGGTAGTATTTACTCCTTCTAGGATAGAACGAGCCTACAGTCAATTAAAAGGAGAAAGAATTTTAAAAGAAGCAGTGATTCTCTCCACCTGCAACCGCAGTGAAATCTATGGGATCGTGGATGACATAGAGGAAGGGATTGTGTATCTAAAAGAGTTTTACCAGCGCTTTTTTAGCTTACCCCAGAGTGCAATAAAGTTGGTTTTTCGTACTGATCAGGAACGGGAAGTAGTACAGTATGTCTTTGAAGTGGCCAGTGGATTTCAGTCCATGATCTTAGGAGAAGATCAAATCTTAGGACAAGTAAAAAACGCGTATGAAACTTCTCTTGCATGGAGAGCAGGAGGCGTATTTCTAAATAAATTATTTTTGTATGCCATCACTACTGCCAAAAGTATTAAGACTGCTACAGGGATTTCTGAAAATCCTTTGTCTTCTGCTGCGATCGGGATTAAACTCATGGAACAACATATAAAGGATTTAGAAGATAAAAAAGTACTGGTCATCGGATTAGGAGAAATGAGCAGAGTGGCCATACATCATCTTCGATATAGAGATGTAAAGGGCATCTATGTGACCAATCGAACGAGAACTAAAATGGTGGACTTTGCAGCGCAGTATCCGGAAATTATACAGATTGATTTTACGGAACGGTATGAAAAAATGAACGAAGTAGATATTATAATAAGCTGTACATCGGCCCCTCATTTTGTGGTGTATAAAGAAACATTTTTGCAATACTATAAAGGTCAGGAATTATGGATTTTGGATTTGTCAGTCCCACGGGATGTAGAACCGAGCATCGGAAATATTGAAGCGATCCATTTATATGAGATCGATGATCTTCAGAAGATAGTAGAGGAAAATATAGAAAAAAGGATGAAAGCTGTTGAAATAGGAATGGAGCGAATTGGAGAAAATGTAGATAAATATTTTCAGTGGGTAAAGAAGAGACAGGAGAGAGCTGTGAACTCACCAAGGTAGAAAGAGGATGTAGAATGAGTGTGTATTATCCGATCATGCTGATGATTCAAGATAGGAATTGTATTGTCATAGGAGGCGGAAGTGTAGCCTATAGAAAGGCACTTTCACTCATGGCTTGTCATGGAAATGTAACGATCATAAGTCCCGCTTTATCTGGGGAACTTCAGCAGTGTCTAGAGCTAGGGCAGCTTCAGTGGATTTGCCGAGAATATACGCAGGGAGATCTGCAAGAAGCTTATTTGGTATATGGCGCAACAGATGATGCAGAAGTGAATCAAGCTGTGTATGAAGAAGCACAGCAAAGACAGATATTAGTCAATATCGTAGATCAACCCGCCCTATGTAACTTTATCGTACCCGCTGTGGTACAGCAAGGGGATTTGACCATATCCGTATCTACCAACGGAAGAAGTCCTATGCTCGCCAGAAAAATCCGTCAGCAGTTGGAAGAACAGTTTGGAGAGCACTACGGAAGATTTATCCGATTGTTAGGAAATCTCCGTAAGGAAATGATAGAGCGCATTCCGAAAGGGGAGGTGCGGGCGGCTTTATATGAGCAACTTGTGTATTCCGATCTGTTGGAGAGGCTCAAAGATGAAGAAGAAGAATTTATACAAAAGGAAATACAGTTATACATAGATCAGTACAGCAGCATCAATGATTTTCGAAAGAAGGATGAAGCGAGTGAAGAAAATAAGGATTGGCACCCGGGGAAGTAAGCTGGCGTTGCGACAGACAGAACTAGTGATCAGTGCATTAACGAGACAGTATCCCCATATAGAATTTCAAGTACAAGTGATCAAAACGACAGGAGACCGCATACTGGACAAAGGGCTCAATGAAATCGGAGAGAAAGGGCTTTTTGTGAAAGAAATCGAAGAAGCACTGGCCAAACGAGAAATCGATCTGGCTGTGCATAGTATGAAAGATGTGCCCAATGCCCTGCCACAAGGCTTCTGCCTAGGGGCTATTTTAAAAAGGGAAGATCCAAGGGATGTACTTCTTAGTAAGAATAAAGTCCCCTTTTCTAAACTGCCTCCAGGAGCCGTGGTCGGAACCGGTAGCCTAAGAAGAATTGTTCAGCTACAAAGCGAGCGGCCAGACCTTCGATTTGAAACCATTCGAGGGAATATTGATACACGGATAAAGAAAATGAAACAGGGGGAAGTAGATGCTATCATTTTAGCTGCGGCCGGACTGAAAAGATTAGGATGGGAAGAGGCGGTGGCAGAGTATTTTGATGTAAACCGTTGTATTCCGGCAGTAGGGCAAGGTGTTTTAGGGATCGAAATTCTTAGGGAATATCAAGAGATGGCTGACATTCTACAAACGATACACCACCGAGAGGATGCCTGTTGTGTACTGGCAGAGAGAGCTTTTTTAGCAGAGGTCAACGGGGGATGCCATATCCCTGTAGGAGCGTATGCCTATATCATGGATCACAAAATGTACATACAAGGTTTTCTAGGCACAGAGGAGGGTCGGATTGTGCGGACAGAAATGACGGGCTCGTTGGATGAATATGAATCCGTAGGAAAAAAATTAGGGAGAGAACTGATGAAGATGGGAGGTGTCCTATGAAAGGAAAAGTATTTCTTGTGGGGGCAGGTCCTGGAGATGAGGGATTGATCACTGTCAAAGGACTTCAAAAGATTAAAGAAGCGGATGTAATCGTATATGATTATCTAGCCAACGAAAGACTACTCCGTCATGGAAAATGCTCTTGTGAGAAAATATTTGTAGGGAAGCAAAAGGGCCTTCATTCTGCTTCTCAAGAAGAGATTCATAGTATCCTGATACAAAAAGCCCAAGAAGGAAAACAGGTGGTTCGTTTAAAGGGGGGTGATCCCTTTGTATTTGGTCGAGGGGGGGAGGAAGCAGAAGCCCTGCAGAAAGTCGGGATTCATTTCGAGATCATTCCGGGAATATCTTCCTCTATCGCAGTACCTGCCTATGGAGGGATTCCAGTTACCCATAGAGGCGTGAGCAGTAGCTTTCATGTGATCACAGGGCATGAGTCAGAGCAAACTCAAAAGGAAGCACTTGACTATGAAGTGTTGGCAAAGCTCTCCGGTACTTTGGTATTCTTGATGGGAATCCATAATCTTACATTTATATGTGGACAGCTTATAAAGTATGGGAAATCCCCAGAAACGCCTATAGGGGTTATATCTAGGGGAACTACCCCAGAGCAGAACGCTGTCATCAGTACGCTAGGGGAGATAGAAAAGGAGCTTTCCACCATTCAGGCTCCGGGGATCATTGTCATAGGAGAGGTTGTTCGGCTGCGAGATCAAGTTCAGTGGTTTGAGCAACTTCCCTTATTCGGGCGAAAGATACTGGTTACTCGAGCACAACATCAGCAGGAGGAACTTTCTGCTGCCATTGAAGCAGCAGGAGGCAGAGCTGTGCAGCTTCCTACCATTATCATAGAACCCAAACTTCATACGCAGGAAGTAAAAGAGATGTACAGTCAATTGTCAGCGTATGATTGGATCATTTTCACCAGTACCAATGGAGTAGAACTATTTTTTAGAGGGCTTAGGGAGTATCATGGAGATATCCGTACCCTAGGGAACGCAAGGATTTGCGCTATAGGCAGTGCAACTAAGAAAGCATTGGAGGATCGATACCTCCATGTAGAACTTATGCCAGAGGAGCATGTAGGAGAAGCTTTGATAGAAAAGCTTAAGGCGCAGGTGCAAAAAGGAGAGAAAGTTCTCATTCCAAGAGCAGAAGAGGCAAGAACTCTTGTTCCAGAGGTGCTCAAGGAGATGGGTGCGGAAGTGGAAGTCATTTCTCTGTACAAGACGCTACTGCCCATGTATGCACAGGATGAAGTGTTGCAAGCTGTTTGCTTAGTCGATACACTCACTTTTACTAGCTCTTCTACGGTACGAAACTTTATGCAGCTCTTAGGCAAAGACGATTTTAATCTATTAGCAGGAAAAAAAATCGTTTGCATCGGTCCCATCACAGGAAACACAGCGGAGGAAGCAGGACTTTCAGTAGATAAAGTAGCAGGAGAATTCAACATGCAGGGACTACTACAGGCATTGATGGAGGAAACTCATGGAACGCATATATAGAAATAGAAGACTTAGAATAAATCCTATGATTCGAAAGATGGTGCAGGAAACCCATTTACATGTGGAGGATTTTATTTACCCTTTATTTTTAGTAGAGGGAAATGGAATCAAGGAAGAAATTCCTTCTATGCCGGGACAGTATCATTTTTCTTTGGATCGGTTGGAAGAAGAACTAAAAGAGATTACAGAGTTAGGGATTTGTGCAGTACTTCTTTTTGGGCTGCCTATGAAAAAGGATGAGTGTGGAACCTCCGCCTATGCCGTGGATGGAATCGTGCAAAAAGGGATTCGACTAGTGAAAGAGAAAGCTCCTGCGCTTTTGGTCATTACGGATGTGTGTATGTGCCAATATACATCCCACGGTCATTGCGGCATTATAAAACATGGAGTGGTAGATAATGATGAATCTGTAGAAATCATTGCAAAGATCGCTCTTTCTCATGCCCAAGCCGGAGCAGATATGGTAGCCCCTTCGGATATGATGGATGGTCGCGTAAGGGCAATTCGCACCCTTTTAGAGCAAGAACGATACTTGAATGTAGGCATAATGGCTTACGCTGTGAAGTATGCCTCTGCTTTTTATGGGCCTTTTCGGGAAGCGGCGCATTCTGCACCACAGTGGGGAGATCGCAAATCCTACCAGATGAATCCTGCCAATAGACAGGAAGCCCTAAGAGAAGCTTTACAGGATGTGGAAGAAGGGGCGGATATCATTATGGTAAAACCTGCTCTTTCTTATCAAGATATCATTTATCAATTAAAAGAACGATTGAACAATCCGATTGCCGCGTACAATGTCAGTGGAGAATATGCCATGATCAAAGCCGCAGCAAAACAAAATCTTCTAGATGAAAAAGCAGCAGTGATGGAAATGCTGACAGGGATCAAACGAGCCGGGGCAGACCTGATCATTACCTATTTTGCTAAAGATGCGGCCAGATGGCTGAGGGAGGATACGATATGATCTCATCGGCTACAGCCTTTGAAGAAGCAAAGCACTATATTCCTGGAGGGGTCAATAGCCCTGTTCGAGCCTTTGGACAGATCGGCATCCATCCCCCGTTTATGCATCGGGGAAAAGGCAGTCGGATGGTGGATATAGAAGGAAAGGAATATATTGATTTTATCGGTTCGTGGGGCGCTTTGATCCTTGGTCATGGAGATCAACGGGTGATCACTGCCTTGAGAGAGCAGATGGAAAATGCCATTAGCTTTGGAGCCCCCACCTTATTAGAAGTCCAAATGGCTCGGCTGATTACAGAATTGGTTCCTTCGGTGGAGATGGTACGGATGGTGAATTCTGGTACAGAAGCGACCATGAGTGCCTTGCGGCTCGCTAGAGGCTATACAGGCAGAAAAAAGATCGTAAAGTTCGTAGGAAATTATCATGGTCATCAAGACAGCCTATTGGTTGAAGCAGGTTCAGGAGCCTTGACCCATGGAGTACCCAGTAGTGCAGGGATTACAGAAGATGCGGTACTGAGTACGATGGTCATGGAATATAACCATATGGAGTCCCTAGAACAGTTATTCAAAAGAGAGGGAGACTCCATTGCAGCCGTAATCCTAGAACCCGTTGTAGGCAATATGGGTGTGGTGCCGGCTACACAAGCCTTTATGCAGGGAGTAAGAAAGTTGACCCAAAATTATGGAGCCCTACTCATACTAGATGAAGTAATGACTGGTTTTCGACTTGCCTTAGGAGGAGCGCAGAGTTTATATGATGTAGATCCTGATATCACCTGTTTTGGAAAGATTATGGGTGGGGGGCTTCCAGTGGGAGCCTACGGGGGAAAACGAGCCATCATGGAGATGGTTTCTCCTCTGGGTCCTGTGTATCAGGCAGGCACTTTGTCAGGCAATCCGATGACCATGGCAGCAGGGTTTACGACTTTGCAGATTTTAAAGCAAAATCCTCATATCTATCTACAGTTGGAGGAAAGAGGAAAGCGGCTGCAAAATGCGGTGGATCAGTACATTTTGGAATATAAAATCCCTGCTGTAACGAGTCGAGTAGGCTCTATGTTTACTTTGTTCTTTTCACAAAATCAGGTATGCAATGGGGCAGATGCCAAAAGATGCAATACCGAGCTGTATAAGATATACTTCAGGTTTATGTTAGAGCAGGGCACTTATCTTCCACCCTCGCAGTTTGAAGCATGGTTCATATCGGCTGCTCATACAGAGGAAGATATGGAGCTCACCATAAAAGCTTGTAGAAAGGCATTTCAACAGATTATAGTAGATCAACAAAAAGGAACACTTCATATATGAAGTGTTCCTTTCTTTATTTAATCGAAGACCGAGGGGGGGAGAACCCTCACTGGCACACATTTGAAACTTATCTTACTAAATAATAGTATTCTTAATGCTGCTACCTTCTCCAATGATCTTTCATCATTATGAAAGAGTCGTGGATCGACTGTATTTAATCTCCCGCTGCAATTTGCATAATAACAAGGTGTGCTGAAACAGGCCTTGTTCCTCCGGCGAGAGGAGTGATGGTTAATGCCGTTGGATTACCAGCAGGATTTCGCACAGTGAGTATTGAATTGATGGTTGACGTAGTCACAAGAGCTATTCCTACTATCTGAGTAGTGCCTGTCGCTCGACCGACCACTGTATAGGCAAGGTCAGCACCATTGAGAGTTAAAATCAGTTGACCTGCTTCGCTGACGCTAACTTGAAACAAGACCTGATAAGTGCCAATATCAGACAAGTTAAATGTGTTGGGACTAGTACGGAAAATAGTAGTAGCGCTAGTAGGTCCATCTTGGGGAAATTCTACATCTGCACCTGGGGCAACTGTTGCAGCATTATCAGGAGGCATTAACGCATAAAAATCTGCGAAGGCTAACAATCCTCCTGCTGGACCTTGTATACCTTGTTCGCCCTGAGGGCCTTCTGGACCTTGCATACCTTGTTCGCCCTGAGGACCTTCTGAACCTTGTATACCTTGTTCACCCTGAGGACCTTCTGGACCTTGTATACCTTGTTCGCCCTGAGGACCTTCTGGACCTTGTATACCTTGTTCGCCCTGAGGGCCTTCTGGACCTTGTATACCTTGTTCGCCCTGAGGGCCTTCTGGACCTTGCATACCTTGTTCACCCTGAGGACCTTCTGGACCTTGTATACCTTGTTCGCCCTGAGGGCCTTCTGAACCTTGTATACCTTGTTCACCCTGAGGACCTTCTGGACCTTGTATACCTTGTTCGCCCTGAGGACCTTCTGGACCTTGTATACCTTGTTCACCCTGAGGACCTTCTGGACCTGGAGGTCCTGGAGGGCAAATACATTTTCCCATATGCTCACATCCTTTTTTACTAGGTTTTGTATATAATATTCAAAATAGAAAAAAGGTGTGATGAATATAAGCAAACATATATAATATCAATACGTTTAATTCAGCATAAGATATTGAAAAAGGTGAAAAAAAGGAAGGGATAAGAATGGTTGATTGGCCAATAATAGGTATCTTGGTATCTAATAGGAATAAAAGAAAAAAAATTTTAAAACTTTATCAATGTCATCACAATCTGCCCTTGAAGCTGTTTGCTTTTTCTCGGTCAGGTATTCTTTTGAAAAAGCATAAAATAATTGGGCTTTGTCAGATTGGGGGTAAATGGGAAGAAAAGATTTTTCCTTTCCCTCATGCCGTTTATAACCAGTGTTACAATAAAAAATCAACAACTATTGAGCAACTTAATAATGTAATTGGTGGTGACAAATGTTTTAACAGTATTAATTGGTTTAATAAATGGAAAGTATATAACTTATTAATTCAATCAAACCTTCAAATGTATATACCAGATACATTTTTATTAGATGAAGTGAATGTATCAGAGCTAGTGAAGAAATATAAACTGGTGTACGTTAAGCCATCTTATGGATACCATGGAAAGAGCGTGTATAGGTTAGAGCTTAAGAAAAATGGAGATATTCATATGTCTTTACACAGCTTAGCCCCTAGATTTATTTGCAGAAAAAATGAAGATATTCAGCAAAAACTAGCTCAACTCCTAGGTGAAAATATTTTTATAGTGCAAAAGGGGATTCAAACAAGTCAAATAGATAATCAAAATTATGATATTAGGGTGCTTGTTCAAAAGGATATTAGCGGCAAATGGATGGTTTCCACCATGGTCTGTAGGGTGGCTAATGAACTTTACTTTAACACTGGTGCATATGAATCTATTTATGATGCTGAAGAAATTTTTGATCAGATATTTCCACTAAAAAAAATGAAAGAAACTGCTATTAATTCTATTAACAAGATAAGTGTAAATGCCGCCCAAGTATTAGAAACTAATATGGGATTGCTAGGTGAATTAAGTGTGGATTTTGTACTAGACGAGGAAAAGAATTTATGGATTATTGAGATAAACGGTAAACCTCAAAAAAGCATATACAAAGACATTAATAAATTTAAGTATGAAAAGCTAATCTATAGCAGGCCAGTTGAATATGCTTACTATCTTTCAATTAATCTCTAGTCTCTAGGGACAGTTAAGCAGCATAGGTATCGGAGTTTGTCAACACAATTGTCGTATAAGGTTTATTTTTTAATCTGCTGCTCATACAGAGGAAGATATGGAGCTCACCATAAAAGCTTGTAGAAAGGCATTTCAACAGATTATAGTAAATCAACAAAAAGGAACACTTCATATATGAAATGTTCCTTTTTGTTGATTGCTTTTTAATGTCCATCCATAAAGATATCTCCACCGGGTGTGGTCTTTCCATTCATCAAATAATGATTTGCCATAGTGGATAAAGTTAAATGAGAGAAGAGACCGATCACCAAAATTCCCATCACAAAGAAGACTCGAACCTTCTTTGTCAGGATATATCCGTTTTTGATGGTAAAGCTAGCCAATGAAATCATAAACCCTAAAGGAATAAGGTAGGACACATAAATAGGACTTTCTTTAAAGTGAGATATACCTCCGCTCATCATCCCGATCCCAATGGCTAAAGAAAGAGAAACCAAAACTAATTTTATCATTTTTTTAAAGGAGAGCTCTTTCTTATCAATGTAGAACTCGTTTACAGATGCTCCAGAGATAAATAATAATAATCCAATACTTAGGATGGTAGAATATCGGGCTACATTAAAAGGCATTAGTACAATTCCGCTGGATACCATACCGATTCCTAAAAAGTAGATCACATATACCATATACATAGAAAGTAGTTTTACCATGATTGACCCCCATTTTTTTATATTTAACAATTCCTATCGGTTTAATCAAGAATAAGATATCATGGAAATATAAAAATGTCAACATGAATCTATAGGTCAAAAAGCATAAAGGTGAAGATAGAATGCAGCTATCCTCAATTAAAAAAGCAAAAATAGCATGTTTCTTTTCTTAGTGTAAATACAAAGCTAAAAGTATATAACTATTTTAAAATGGTAATTGACAACAATAGGAATATATGATACTTTAATAAAAACATATAAACCTATCGGGATAGTATAGATTTATCTGTTGGATAGTAATGACGGCATACATAACTAAAGTTTGGCTAAGAGAGTATTTTTTTTGCTGATAATTCCGTATAAACAGAGCGGAATTAATATATATAAAAGAGGAGGCAAGGAAATGAATAAGGGCATTGTTGTAGAAGCAAAAAAAGCAAAGAACGGTCTGGATTTATCTCCACTGTGGAAGAAAGAAGATTGGTGGACTGTATGGTTAGGCATTATATTGATTGTTGCTGCTGCAGTAGGAGGGGTTGCAAAGCCTGCCCTGCCTAAAAAGTGGGCAGAAGGAGGCATTTTGGAATCCATTCCTGTGGATTTGATCCCAGGAATTTTGGTCACCGGCGTTATCTGTTGGATTTTATTTTCTTTAGCTGTATATTTTTTCAAAAAAGAGCAAGTGAAAAAGTTTGCAGTCAGTTTCCCTGTTATATTTCTACTGGGGATCGGTGCTTATGTCATGGGAAACTATGCCCCTTGGAGACACTACGGATTTAACAATGTGGTTTGGGCCTTGGTCATTGGTCTTATTATTAGTAATACGGTGAAAACGCCGGCATTCTTAAAAAATGCAGCTTTTACAGAATTATTTATTAAAACAGGATTGGTGCTTTTGGGGGCATCTATTTTGTTCAACAGGGTACTAGCATTAGGCGTCATGGGCTTAGGGGTAGCTTGGATTGTGACCCCTCTCATTGTACTAGTCATGTATTGGTTTTCACAAAAGGTATTAAAAATGAAAGATGATAAGAGTTTGGCCATTACCATTGTCGCGGCGCTCTCCGTTTGTGGGGTATCTGCTGCTATTGCTACCGGAGCTGCTTCCAAGGCAAAAAAAGAAGAGATCAGCTTGGCCATTTCTATCAGTCTTATATTTACCATTTTGATGATGATTCTTATGCCTGCATTGATTCGATTATTTGGTATTGATCCTATAGTAGGAGGTGCTTGGATCGGAGGAACAGTAGATGCAACAGGTGCGGTTGTAGCCGCCAGTACGCTCTTAGGAGAAGAAGCGATGCAAGTAGCATCTGTGATCAAGATGATCCAGAACATCCTGATTGGGATTATTGCTTTTGGAGTAGCGGTATATTGGGCAACTGTATACGAAAAGGATGGGGATAGTAAGACATCTGTTAAACCCATAGAGATTTGGAATCGTATGCCGAAGTTTATTCTTGGTTTTATTGGAGCATCGTTGATATTTTCTTTCTTCTTATCTAAAGAAACAGTAGATGCAACGCTCCCTGTGTTAGATGGATACAGAGAACTTTTCTTTACGCTTGCATTTATCAGTATAGGGCTAGAGTCAAACTTTAAAGATATGGCAAAAATGGTGAAGGGCGGGAAACCTCTTGTGCTGTATTTAACAGGACAGATACTAAATATTGTCATTACCCTGGCAGCCGCATATATATTCTTCAGTGGTCGGTTTTTTGCTTTACCCTTTTAACGAGTAGATCATCATATAGAAAGCAGGGATCAGATGAAGAATATCATGGACAAAATAAAAGTAGGAGTTACCTTGTTTGTCGTTGCCACTGCTTTCTATATTGTGGCCTCAGATCTAGGGGAGCATGGGAAAAAAGCGGGGGGCGCAGGAGATATTTGGTGGACGGGGGTTCCTCAAATCAATGCAGCCTATGAAGATCTAACAAGGGAGTAACACAATCATATTGACTTTGATATGCACCTATGATAATTTATTATAAATTTGAAATACATGAAAACCGATATATTTAATATGAATTAAAAAGGAGGATGGCTATGAAAGTACAAATCAACGGACAAGAGAAAGAACTAGCAGGACCATTGACAGTGGAAGAACTTTTAAAAGTAGAAAATGTAAAAATGCCTGAAATGGTTTCTGTAGAAATCAATGGGGAAATCTTAGATCGTGAACAATTTTCAGAAGTGATCGTAAAAGAAGATGACGAAATCGAATTTTTATATTTCATGGGAGGTGGAGCCTGTGGACTTTACTGAACAACAGATTGAAAGATATTCAAGACATATCATTCTTTCAGAAGTTGGCGTAGAAGGACAGGAGAAACTTCTGAATTCTAAGGTGTTGATCATTGGTACAGGAGGGCTCGGGGCGCCTGCTGCCATGTTTTTAGCGGCAGCAGGGGTTGGCACCATCGGATTGGTAGATAGAGATGTAGTAGACTTATCCAACTTACAAAGGCAGATTATCCATCAAACCAAAGATGTGGGTAAACTAAAAGCTGTTTCAGGCAGGGAAACGATCAACGAAATGAATCCCGATATAAAAGTCATAGAGTATCATACATTTGTAGACTCTAGCAATATCATGGATATCATCAAAGACCAAGACTATGATTTTATCATCGATGGAACGGATAATTTCGCTGCAAAGTTTTTAATAAATGATGCCTGTGTATTAGCCAAAAAACCATTTTCTCATGCAGGGATTATTCGTTTCCACGGACAGCTTACCACCTATATTCCAGACAATAATACCCCTTGTTACCGCTGTATATTTAAACAACCCCCACCAGAGGGAGTTGTCCCTACCTGTAGAGAAGCAGGGGTGCTAGGAGTCATGGGCGGTGTCATCGGAACACTCCAGGCAACAGAAGCCATCAAATATATTTTAGGTCTAGGGGATTCCTTAGCAGGATATTTACTTACCTACGATGCCCTAGATATGGAATTCAGAAAGATAAAAATCAAGCACAATAAAAAATGTGGTGTTTGTGGAGATGAACCCCATATTACCAGTTTGATCGATTATGCACAGCCTGTATGCGACTTGAGCACAGGCACTATAAAAGGGTGATTTTATGAAAATAATTTTACAACAAGCAGAGTATGAAAAAATGATCAAGCAGGCACGGGCAGAGTTTCCCCATGAATGTTGTGGTCTGCTAGCAGGGCAAAAAGCAGAAGATCATATAGAGATACAAATGATATTCCCTATGGTGAACGTAGATGGGAGTAGCGAGCATTTTACAATGGATCCCAAAGAGCAATTTGCAGTGGTTAAAAAAGTGAGAAATGCGGGACTACAGCTTATCGGAAATTATCATTCTCATCCATATACTCCCTCAAGACCTTCAGGAGAAGATATACGATTGGCCCACGACCCTGATTTTCTGTATGGAATCTTATCATTAGAGCACTCGGAAACACCAGTGCTTCATTTTTTTTATATACATTCACCTACAAAAGTGACAAAACTTGAAATAGAAATAAAGAGGTAGCAAAAAGGAGGAACGCTTGTGATTCAAATACCAGAAGCAATCATATGTGATGAAATGGAATATAGAAGTAAAGTGGAGCTGTACCGTAAAGGGGAAATAGAAGAAGCTCGTTTCAAACCCTATCGTGTAGCCATGGGAATCTACGAGCAGAGAGATCATGATACCTATATGGTTCGCACAAGAATTCCCGCAGGGGTTGTGACTGTAGAACAGCTTACCCACATGGTAAAACTAGCTGACCAATACGCTCAGGGTAATATTCACTTTACCACGCGGCAAGATATTCAATTTCATAATGTGACGCTGGAGGATACGGCAAGTATTGTAGAAAAACTCTTAGAAAAAGGTATTATCACAAGAGGAACAGGGGGAAATACAGCTCGGAATGTGGGCTGCTCTCCCTTATCCGGAGTTTCTACCGATGACATCTTTGATGTAACTCCTTATGCAGAAGCAGTTACTAGCTACTTGCTGAAAGATCCTACTGTACTAAGTTTACCGAGGAAATACAAGA
>CALKRZ010000144.1 GCA_937989765.1 uncultured Clostridia bacterium
CTTGTTCCTATCTCTCAGCTTATTATCAAAGATCATTATTATATGGATCATGAAGGTAGACAGAAGGTCTTAAGCAGTGCGGTACACACATCAGTACAAGAAGCAGCAGAGCAGCCATTTTCCGCAGAAATCTATGAGGAAATTTTATTTGATGAAAATGAAGAGGGTACTGGAAGGGAAAATAAATAAGAGCAGCGGAAGCTGCTCTTATAGGAACTAGTAGAGTTTGTCTAACAAATTTATTAGTTCATAAGTCTGTATATCTTTTTTTGCACTGTTCTTGTGAAACATATTTTGGATATCGGGTTTGCATATTGTCTGTGATGAGTTGATCTAGTTCTGTGCTAATTTTGATGATTTCAGGATTGCGAAGGTCAAAGTTTGATTTTAGCAAGAGCATTTCCAAATGTGCTCTTAATTCTTCTATAGCAGTAGTGGTGGTATAAGATCGATCAATCATAGGAACACCTCGATTCAAAAAAGCACCAATGGATATGGATAAAAAGATGAATTTATTCCTTTAGAAGGAATAAATTACTTTTATTACTGACAGTATAACAGATAATTTTTACAATAACAAGTAAATAATAAAAAGTATTAATTAATAGCAAATATTATAGAATAAAACCATAAAAAATCACTCCTGTATAATATAGGAATGATTTTTTTAGTGAATCTGCTTAATTACGACGATCTTCTTCTTGGTCTCGAATATCTACATAATCAGTATGTTCTATTTCATTAGTAGGATATAAATCATGGAGAACCTTTGAAGCAATACTCAGGGCGACTGCCCCGATGACGCCATACATCAAAGGATATAGGGATGTAAAAATTCCCAAGAGAATAACCACTGTTCCCAATCCATTAAGGAGTGTAAATAGAGCCTTTTTTTCATTTTTTTTCATATAGATTCCCCCTTTATAAATTCGGATCTCAGAAAAAGTATGTGGTAAGGCAAATATATAAATCTTCCAACAACTGCAAAATCGCGCTTGTGCAAAGGATAAGTTTAGTTGAAATCTGGGACGTGCTCCTTTGTTGCAGTTGTTTCCAGATTTATATATTTGCCTTACCACCACATACTTTTTCCGAGATTCATAAATTCTACATATAGTTAGCTACAACCTGTAGTAGTGCCGCACTCTGTACAAACTTTACAGGTTCCATTTTTTACTAGGCGGTTGCTTTTACAGTGAGAGCAGACTTCACCATATAAAATCTCAGGCTGTGGAGTATGCGCTGTAGCCGCAGCTTCCAAACGGTAATTTTGTGTGGATTCGGTAGGGGATACTTGACAGTGGGAAAAATCCCCAAGCTCGATCTCAATAATCTTGCTGATCAGATCAGAAATAGAATCAGCACTTTTGATATAGGGATGTCGTCCTACAAACCCACTGGGTTCATATTTTTGCCCCCGATACATTTTGGCGATATCCTTAGAGGGAACGCCGTACTGTAGCATCTCTGAGATTGTAGTGGATACACTATCTAGAAGCCCTTTTACTAGAGAACCTTGTCTTCCTGCGGCTACATAGATTTCTCCTAGATTGCCATTCTCATAAAAGGAGGTGGTAATGTAGAGCCGCAGCCCACCGATTTCAGCTTCATGGACATGTGCATTTCGGATACCCGTAGGTTTAAGCCGTTTGGGTTTATAGTCGATCTCCTTAGAATGAATATAGTCTAATAGCTCTTCGTGCGTATAGTCAGTCAGTGGTTTTTCACCAGTATTTTCTTTGGTTGTATTGAGTGGTTGGGATGCTTTGCAGCCATCTCGGTATAGGGCGATGGATTTTACACCTAATTGCCATGAAAGTTCGTATATTCTTTTGATATCATCTACAGTGGCATCATTAGGCATATTCACAGTTTTGCTAATGGCACCAGATACATGAGGCGTTAGAGCACCCATCATTTTTACATGCCCTTCTGGTGCAATATATCGTTTTCCAGTACCACATCGATTTGCAGTGTCGAATATAGGGTAGTGGATAGGATTTAGATGAGGAGCACCTTCGATCTTACCATCGGCGATCATACTATAACCTGTGGTGTCTTCTTTATGCATTACATAGGCTATAATATCTTGAATTTCCTCAGCAGTATATCCAAGCTTTTTCAAAGCAGAGGGGATGGCAGGATTGACGATTTCCATAAATCCTCCTCCTACTAGCTTTTTGTAGGCCACATGACTGAAGAAAGGCTCAGAAGAAGTAGAAGCACAGTCCATAGCAAAGGCAATCGTACCCGTAGGCGCTAATACAGAAACTTGTGCATTACGATAACCGTATTGCTCGCCTAGTGCAATGGCTTCAGACCATACTTCTTTTAGACAATCAGATATTTCTTCATACTGTTCTTCTGCTAATAAATCATGACGAATGATCATAGGAGCGTAGGGTAGACCCTCTAACTGTAGATCATGGCAAGAAACGCCAGCTGCTTTAGCATGGTTTTTGATCACGCGCAGCATATGGGGTTTATTATGCGTAAAGCAAGGGAAGGCCCCTATTTTCTTGGCAAATAAAGAAGAAGTATAGTAGGAATAGCCCGTAAGAATACTCATAAGAGCAGCACCCATATTTCTTGATTCATCACAGTCATAAGGCTTAGCCATCAACATAAACAGCATCCCCATATTGGTGAGCCCTAGTCCCGTTGTTCTAAACATATAAGATTTGCGGGCAATATCTTTGGTAGGGAATTGACCCCAATGGATGGTCGATTCTAATACGATCTGGATCATTTTGATGCAGTGGAGATACCCCTCAAGATCAAAACGATTTTGTTCCTGATCATAAAACTGTACGATGTTAATACTAGCTAGATTACAAGCGGTATCATCTAGAAACATATATTCAGAGCAGGGATTACTGGCATTGATTCGATTATAGTCAGACCCTAGTTTTCCATCTTCTCCAGCGGGACAAGTATGCCATGCATTTATGATATCATCATATTGAACACCAGGATCTCCACTTCTCCATGCAGAATACGCAATTTCATCCCAAAGGTCTGATACAGGAATCGATTGATCTACAGAAGAATCTAATCTTCCTTTGAGATGCCATAGAGATTCAGGCGTATGGAGACTTTCCATGAATTGATTGGGAATTCGAACAGAATTATTTGCATTTTGTCCTGAAACGGTATCATAGGCTTCTCCATCAAAATGAGTAGAGTATCCTGTTTTTCCAAGCGCCACTACTTTGTTTTCCTCTTTAGATTTCCATTGGATGAAGTCTAGTATTTCTGGATGATCCAAATTAAGCACATTCATTTTAGCAGCTCTTCTAGTTGTTCCACCAGATTTTATAGCACCTGCATTTCTATCAGATATTTTCAAAAAACTCAAAAGACCAGAGGATTTTCCACCCCCGGATAACATTTCATTTTTGCCTCGAATCGTAGACCAATTGCTACCTACACCAGAACCATATTTGAACAGTCGGGTTTCTGTGACTAACTGATCTGTTAAAGATTTATCTCCAAGTAAGGCGTCTTCCACACGCACAATAAAGCAAGCAGAGCCTTGGGTGCGGGTATAAGCATCTTCAGAAGCAACTGCTTCTTTAAGATCCTCATGATAATAATAATGTCCTTGGGCAGGTCCTTCTATATTATAGGCGAGTTTTAGTCCTGTATTGAACCATTGGGGACTATTGGGTGCCCACATCTGATTCAAAAACATATACGATAGTTCATCATATACGATGGGTTTTTGATCGGCGGTAATAAGACCTTCATTTGCCGCTGCTTCTACCCAGAAAGATACCATGCGGTGGGTCAATTGTTTCATAGAATATTCACACCCGCGGTCAGAAGGAATCCCTTTTTTGCGAAAATATTTGGTTGCAATAATATCACAGGCGGACTGAGAATAGTGTGCAGGGAATTCTAAGTCCTCTAGATCTACCAGTATCTTTCCAGTACTATAATCAGTCATTTTTACCTGTACCTTTTTCCATTCAAACAAATCATATACGGTTTGATTTGTACCTTCTAGAGATTTTGTGTAATGTCGATAAAGTAGATTGCTAAGATCCATCTGTAATTCCTCCTATGTAGAATATGTACTGAATGCAGTGTAGAAGCAGAAATGTTCTCTGCTGATTTTCTGGATACAATTTTATATTCAAACAGTAAAGCAGTCATAAATACACTATATATTGTATCATGTTTTTGTAAGATTTCAATATATAGATTTTTAACAGAAATTAAAATACATATACCCGTACTGTTTATTCATTTGAGACAAAATAGGATAGCTTAAAAGAGAAGGAATCTTTGTCTTGTAATCTTGTAGGGCATAGGCTTTTAGGGTATACTGATAAGATGAATATTTTCGTAAATAAATCAGGGAACTATGAAAAGAGGATATTTCAGTTTTTATATCCAGAATTTGTCTCGCTTTAGAATGGAACGGAGGTTACTATGTTTGAAATTTCAGAGCAAAGCATACTTGATCAAGTAGAGCAGAAGGGTACATATCAGAAAGGAATGCTATATTACTATAATAAGCGGGTTCAGAGCTTTCAGTGGAATGAAAATCAATTAACGATAGAGGCGCTCGTGTGGGGGACTAATTCCTATGATGTGGAAATATCTTTGCACAAAAATGGGCATATTCATAATACATTTTGTACATGTGCTGCATTTTCAGGAGATGAAGGGGCATGTAAGCATGTAGTTGCCGTACTAAAAACGGCACAGGCATTCTTTTTAAAAAACAAAGTTAATGCTGTTCGCACTCAAAGCTTTACCAATCAAATATTTTCTATGTTCGAACAGATGATAGAGGAAGAAATAAAAACTTTGATACAGATGGAGATTACTTTTGAAATCACAGAAGAAGGCTATCATGAAAAAAGAATCATGGGAGGCATTAGTCTCCGCATGGGAGAAGATCGCCTGTATGTAGTACGAAGCATTAAAAATTTACTCCTAGGGATTCAAAGTAAAAAACCCATAGAATTTGGCAAAAATTTTGCGTTTAACCCTGTAAAGCATATGTTTTCTACCCATGATCAAGAGATTATCCATATGCTGCAAGAACTATATGAGGTAGAAGAAGCATCTAGTTCTTTTTCATATAATTATAATCAAGGGAGTATCTTTAAAGGCAAGAAAGTGCATTTACCCGAAGCGAGTATTAGAAGATTTATTCAGCTCTTAAAAGATCATACATTTGTTATGAATGTGTTGGGGCAAGAATACCAAGAGGTGCGTATTATAGAGCAGGATCTTCCCATGGAGTTTCATTTAACGCAGGTAGAGTCTGATCTGCTTCTCAAATGGGATACAAAGGATCCTTGTATTCCTCTAGTAAAAGATGGACAATATTTTTTTTACAAAGGGAATATTTATCATGTGAGCGAAAAACAGAAAAAGTATTTTGCGCCATTTTATCATGCCTTTGGTCATTCTACGCAGGGAATTCGTTTTACAGCGCAACAAAAAGAGCGCTTTGTATCAGAGATCTTGCCGATCACAAGGCAGATCGCTGAAGTTGTGGTAGATGCCCAAGTGGAAGAGACTTTTTATGAAGAAGAGTTGCTTGTGGAGATGTATTTGGATAAGGTAGATACGGGCATTACGGCAAAAACTATTTTTATATATGGGGAAGACAAAGTCGATCCTTTCCACCCTAAACAGCTTAGGAGAGCAGATGACAAGATTCTAATACGAGATGTAGAAAAAGAGAAGAAAATCATGGGGATCTTAGAGCAAGCCGAGTTTAAAGTAGGTAAGGAAAAGGTGTATATAGGGGAAGAAGAGAAAATATTCCAATTCCTCTATTTTATCCTGCCCAAACTCCAAAAAGAAGCCAGTGTGTATTATTCTGAGGACTTCAAAAATATAACAGTAAAGGATCCAAGAACTTTTTCAGCTGGGGTGCGCCTCAATGAAAAAAGCAATATGTTAGAGGTTTCTTTTGATTTTGAAGATGTGGATAAAGAAGAATTAAGACATATTTTTGGATCACTACGAGAAAAGAGAAAGTACTATCGGCTCAAGAATGGGTCTTTTCTACCCTTAGAGGATGGAAATCTACAGCAAATCAGCGATATGATTGAATATCTAGATATGGATAAAGAACTGGACCAAAAAGTAATTCGTCTGCCTGCGTATCGGGCTATGTATATTGATAACCACCTAAGAGAAGGAAATCTACATCATGTGGAGAGAAACCTGCCATTCAAACAATTAGTGCAAAATATACGAGAACCTGGGGATATGGAATATGAGATACCCACAGAAGTTACAGATACCCTGCGTGAATATCAAAAACTGGGTTTCAAATGGCTCAAAACCCTAAGTATCTATGGACTAGGAGGTATATTGGCAGATGATATGGGCTTGGGGAAAACATTGCAGACCATTACTTTTATCTTATCCCAAAAAGAGAAAAATGAAGGTCCTTCCTTAGTGATCGCACCCACATCTTTAGTATATAATTGGCAGGATGAAGTGCTCAAATTTGCGCCAGAGTTACGTGTCTTAGTGGTATCAGGAAGCCAAAAGACACGACAGGAGCAGCTCCAAGATATACAAGCAGTGGATATGGTCGTTACTTCCTATCCGTTGATTAGAAGAGATATAGAATTGTATGAAAGCTTTCAATTCTCCTATTGCTTTCTAGACGAGGCGCAGCATATCAAAAATCCTGAATCCATCAATGCAAGATCTGTAAAGAAGATTCAAGCCAAAGGCTATTTTGCTTTAACAGGTACGCCCATCGAAAATTCTTTGACAGAGTTATGGTCTATTTTTGATTTTGTGATGCCAGGTTATCTGCTATCTCATCATAAATTTATGAAAAAATATGAACGACCGATCATGAAAAATCAGGATCAAAAGGCACTGCAGGAGCTTAGTAAGCATATCAAACCATTTATCCTTCGAAGGATGAAGAAAGATGTGCTCAAAGAACTGCCAGAAAAAATAGAAAGTAAAATGTCGGCACAGCTTGTAGAAGAACAAAAAAAGATATATATGGCGTATCTTCAAGATATAAAAGGTGAAATCGCAAAAGAATTAGCCGACAATGGATTTGAAAAAAGTCAGATGAAAATCCTAGCAGCCCTAACTAGACTTCGTCAAATCTGCTGTCATCCTGCTATGTTTTTAGAAAATTATACAGAAGGTAGTGGAAAACTTCTTTTATTAGAAGAAATTATAGAGGATGCGCTAGAGAGCAATCATCGGATTCTCCTCTTTTCCCAATTTACTTCCATGCTCCACATTATAAAACAGGTGCTAGATCGTCAACAAATATCCTATTTTTATCTAGATGGAAAAACGAAAATAGAGCAGCGAGGAGAGATGGTAAAAGCTTTTAATCAAGGAGAGAAAAGTATGTTTTTGATCTCATTAAAAGCCGGCGGTACGGGTTTAAATCTTACAGGAGCCGATATGGTCATACACTATGACCCATGGTGGAATCCAGCCGTAGAGGAACAAGCGACAGATAGGGCCTACCGCATCGGTCAAGAGAATGTAGTGCAGGTGATCAAGCTCATTACCCAAGGTACGATAGAAGAAAAGATCTATGAACTGCAGCAGAAGAAGAAAGAAATGATTCAATCGGTGATCCAACCAGGAGAAACCATGCTCTCTAAGATGACAGAACAAGAAATAAAAGGATTATTTGAATTA
>CALKRZ010000145.1 GCA_937989765.1 uncultured Clostridia bacterium
CAGGATTGGCCTTTTCCACATCGATCACTTATATCATCACGCTGATGACATTAGGCTGGAAATTATACAAAAAGATCGGTGACTTGGGAGCTGCCCAAATGCTTCTTTCATTCTTGAAAACCTTAAGTGCTTCTATTATTATGGGAGTCACTGTACACTTTCTCTATCAAACCTTAGTAAGTGTATTGCCATCTTCATTCATAGGACAAGCCCTATCCCTATTTTCCACCATTAGCCTAGGAGCACTCTTATACTTTATATTATGTTATTTCATGAAATTCGAAGAAATAAACATGGGTATCCAGTTTATTCAACAGACCCTACAGCAAAAACTAAAGAAAGCCTAAAACTTAAAAAACGCATCTATGAAAAAGCATAGGGTAAGGCAGATATATAAATCTGGAAATAACTGCAACAAAGGAGCGCGTCCAAAAGTGTAAGCAAAACTTTCCCTTTGCACAAGCGCGATTTTGCAGTTGTTGGAAGACTTATATATCTGCCTTACCCCATCTTTTTCAGTAAAAAACCACCCATAGGGTGGTTTTTTACTCTTCAAGCATATCGTTTTGACCAATTTTTTTGGCTACCATCAAAAATCCTAAAAACATCCAAAACATCAATACAGATTTTGTGAGATATAAAATATGTTCAGATATGCCATGCACCAAGATAGAAAGCATTCCGCATAACAGTCCAGCTGCGATATAGCGGATATAAGTATCTTTTGTAGTACGGATTAAGTGAAAGGTAGTTTTAAAAAGGGTGAAAATCAGCCATAAAAATGTAATGAATCCCCAAATCCCCATTTCAGCCAAGAGTTCTAGGTACAAGTTATGACTATGCCAAGCGATTCGCCCTCCAAGCGCATATTCTAGAAAAGCATAGCGAAAAGCCCAATAGCCAAAGCCTACGCCTGTGATCCAGAAGTCCCTAATCATATTAATCGTGCCTTCCCACAAATAGAGGCGGTATACATTAGATGTATCCTGTAGACTCCCGATGGTACTAATCCGCTGAAGGACTACATTAGGCATCAGTGGTAGCGCGGCAATTCCTCCAACGATCAACAGAGGAATATATTCAGCAAAGGTCAAAAATATGAATAACATCATAGCTGCAGCAAACCCTAGCCATGCTCCACGAGAAAATGTAGCGATAAAACAGGCTGTGATTACGATAAATAGTACAGCTGAAATACCCTTATGCAGTTTTTTGCGGCTAGCAAATACAAGCGCTAGGGAGACAGGAAGAATATGTTCTAAGTACTCTGCCAAGATATTAGGATTTCCAAATGTGCCTACAACTCGCGTAGTTAAGTCAGGATTGGTCGCTACATCTACCCATACTTTGTTGGTGCTGCCCATCGTAAAATACTGTATAATACCTAAACAGGAAATGCCGAAGGCCACGAAGATAAACAACTTTATAGCCTGTGTGAGTTGCTGTTTTGTTTTTATGGTATGAATGATGACCATATATAAGCCAATACTTAATACGCTTACCAGGAGGTTTTGCATGCTAGGAATAAGTGCAGAAGAAGTCAATGTTGTAAGGATTTGAACAAATAAGAAGGCTAAAATACTCATATCTAATGGGGTGGAAATAAACTTCTCTTCTTTATAGAGCACTCTATGAATTATAAAAGAAATCAAAATCATAAACAGCAAACCTAATAATGATTCATTAGGAATGAAAGGAATAGCAGCAATACACAGAAATATACCCCATAAAGGCTTTGCGAAGATAAGAACGAGGGCTATGGGAACAGCAATCAGTTTAACCACTAGGTCTAAAGGAATAAAAATAATAGTAGCAATAAAGAGCATGATCGAGGTGACAATGATAGGTATAACGGTATTTTTATTTATTAATTCCATAAGAACACTCCTACTCTGCTGAAGTCCAAAAATCCCAGCATACTTGAACGCAAAAACTGCTTTTTATAATTTCTCTACAAGAAAAAGTTCCAGTAAGTTTTAGCTGTTTACAGATCTGTATAAATTTACTATGCGCAACCATACGGCAAACATAAGGATGGGTCCACATAATAAGGTCAAAGCATCCCTTGAGCATGCGGGTGGTAACTAGATAAGTGAAGGATTGACGCCATAATTTCTTTTCACTAAAGAAAATCTCAAATAGTCGGTAAAATACACTGGTTTTTGACCAGTTTGCCAAATAGTTTTGAATCTTACCCAGAATAGTTTCAGTTAGGCTTCCTTCATATGCACTGTGCCAAAAATCTTTTAGACCCAATAAAAGTCGAATAAAGCAACTATTTTCCATCATATGGCATACTCCTATTATTTATATGTAATATTGAATACAATTCCGCGAGTAGCAATCTTAGGATTTTTAATACCAAGAGGGCCGCCAATACGAAGCTCTTGCCCACCAATTAAAGTAGTACTAGGGCTCACAACAGCATCACATTCTAAGGTAAGAACCATGTCAAATCGGATAGGAACATCTGCTTCAACTACTCTTCCATCAGCAGTGGTAACCAATCGTTTAGATTGAAAAACTTGTTTGTCTACAACAGTTCCAAGGACGGTGTTCTTGTCGTAGTCTTTCACGAGATCCCCCACTTCAAAGGCGTCTACAGATACTTGTCTTATTTCTTTGATCTCAACTTCCATAAGCGCTTTTCGGGTAGTTGCAGTAATAGAGGGGTTCGTTTTGAGGATTTTATATCCTCCAAATCCCACTAAAGATCCGATCAGTAGGAGTATAAATAAATCAATTACATTCAAAATCCCAAACAATTTACCTTTTTCATCTAATAGTTTCATACATAATCTCCTTTTAAGTGTCGTAAAGTAATAACATTTGTTGATATATTTTAACATGTTCTTTAGCCAAACTTTCTAAAGAATAGGTAGCTTTTGCATGGTTATGAAGAGCAGTTCCCAATGCTGCCGTAGTTTCAGGATTTTGAATCGCTTTGTGTATCACATCAGCCAATTTGGCATCATCCCCAGCAGGGAAAAGATATCCTGTCACTTGATCCTTGATGAGCATAGGAATTCCTCCAACCGCAGAAGCAATGGTAGGTTTATGCAGTTTAGCTCCTTCTAATAGGACATAAGGAAAACTTTCACTAAAGGATGTAAGCAGATTGATGTCAATACAGTGTAAAAAGTCATAGGGATTTGACAAGAAACCAAGAAAATGCACATGATCTTCAATCCCTAATTTCTGTACATAGTTCTTCAAATCCTCTTCTTCCTCCCCATCTCCAGCCAGAAGCAAATGAACATGATCAAATTTTTGGATCACTCGTGCAGCAGCTTGGAGCAGCACTTTATGACCTTTAACGGGATGAAGTCTGGCTGCAATGCCCAAGAGCAGTTGCTCTTTAAGATGAGTAAGTCCATAGGTTGTTAAAAAATCTTCCCGAGGTAGGACAGGGATTTTTTCATTAAAGTCTATGCCATTGTATACTACGAATATCTTTTCTTTAGGAAATTTCCTTGAGATCAACATTTGTTTGAAGTCTTCGGATACAGCAATAAAATAATCAAATTTTTTCAAAGCAAAGATATTTAAATTGGTATAAAATAGATATTTGTATAAGTTACCTTTGAAATCCAGTACAAAGTCACTATGGACCGTAGTGACACAGGGTACTTTGCTTTTCCGTTTAATAAAACGAGAAATAAAGTTGGCACGCGCTCCATGACAGTGGACGATATCAATTTGTTCTTTTTGAATGATTTCTAATACTTTATACACAACAGATAAGTCATACCGTCTTGATTGTGTGAGTAGATGGATATTGATGCCTAGATCTTTGGCATCCTGATAAAAGGGGCCATCCATAAAACAGATCATGGTGATTTGGATGTTCTTTTGTAGTTCTTTTGCCAGTGTTAACACATGGGTTTTGGCTCCACCCACGTCTCCGCCGCTAATTAAATGTAGTACTTTGAGCACAATTCACAGACCTCCTTTTTTCATATAGGATAGGATTTGTTTTTTAAGTCCAAGGCCTTTTAGATAAGCCGGTATCATAAAATAAAGGCTATACATTGGACTAAAGTGTGTCCAAAGATCTTGATCCGTCGTATAGTGGGTATATGCTTTTTCATATAGAGGGAGATCCAACTGTTTGAAAAACTCTATCCCTTCAAAAGATCCCTTTACTAAATATCGATTCAAACGAGTAAGAAGCATAAGAGATTCAAAGGACATGGTTTGAGATTTATAAAGTTCTAAAGCTTTTTCTTTGGTTTGTATATATCCAGAACAATCTACATAATGAGTAACTCCTTGTAAAAGAATAGGCGCATTGATCTCATATGCATAAGTAGGGGGATGGAAATCCTTGGGGATATACTGCAAGGCTTTCAGATATATACCCGTGGTGACACAATGATCAGGATGACCGTCCACAAAATAAGGGATAAAAACATAGTGAGGCATTAAAGTATTCATGATTTCACCGAGTCGCTTACAAGAAGCATCTTCGGGTTGTGCCTGACCATCAGGGAGTTCTAGAAAATCTGGGGTTTCCATCCCTAAAAAATCAGCCACAGTTTGTGCTTCTTTTTTACGGATTTGTGCAAGCAAAGAGGTGTTGTAGGTATCGCTTACACTAGAAGAACCATCGGTTATAAATACGCATTTCACATGACAGTTGTTTTGTATAAGTTGCTGAATAAGGCATCCGCAGCCCAAAATTTCATCATCTTGATGAGGTGCAAGGATGAGGATAGTAGAATCTGAAATCTCAAGCGGTGCCACGTTTGCATTTGTATGGGAAGTATAGGTAAAATGCGTTTTAAAAAATAATCTGTTTGCTAGGGAGATGGGTGCTTTAGATAAAATTTTAATCATATTTTTTATTGTATACAATCATAACACCTCAGCTGTAAAATAATAAGTAAGGTTAAATATAATCCGAATCACCAATCGTTACAAACCAGTTTTCTTTCTTAAAGATTTCATCCCTAAGAGGGTCTAAGGCAGGATCTGTGAGTAAAGCAGCTAGAACCGAAGGTGAACGAAATCTTAAATAGCCTCTTTTTGTAAGTGCTTGTCCATAAAACCAGTGATCAAACATCCAACAAGATATCGCACACATCCCTTGGGATGTAAAGTAATTTTCAGCCTCTTTATAGAGCGTATGCAGCACATCTTTTTGATCTTCTATGCAAAAAATATCTACAATATGACCCAAAGAGATTGATTCACCGGTCTTGCCCTTTTTTTGTTCAGAAGCAAGCACTATATAGCCAATCAATTCTTCGTTTTTGTAGGCACCCATGCAGTGATAGGAATGAGGATCTTGTTTGTAACGCCAATTTAAATAGGAAGCATTTCGTGCAACCGCAATGGGATATGTGTTTTTAGCTTTTTGCCATAAGGTATCAAAATGATCATCAAAAAAAGCAATGGGGCGGAGTATATATTCTTTGCTTTGTCGAACGTTCAGTAAAGAGAAAAAACTATTTAACACTTTATTTCCCACGCCAAGTATACATTTTACGAGAGGATTGGTAGAATACAATTTACAGGCCTCAAAGCCATTTAAGATTTTCATATACTGTGGGATATCCGAGATCTTCGTTGTCCCCAGTTTGTTTACAGAAGCGGATAAGGCCATATGATTGGGAAATCGAAAATTTATCTTCATATTCTGGGATATGCCACCTTCAACACCGGATAAGGATAGCTTTTCAAAAATCCCTTTTCTTCTGTGATCAGAATGAACCATAGTATCTACAGACTGTCCACATAAACCATCTTCATGAAATAATTTCATCTGAAAAAGCCATAGACAAGTATAACCGATTACATCGTTTTCCTCAAGCGCAAGACGAATGATGGATGCTCCAGCAGGATTACGGTCATTTTTCCAAGATAAATAATCAGTACTTATATTTTTTTTAAAAACTCCATTAAAAAGGCGGATAATCCCATCTGTATATGCATGGGGATTTTGTTCTAATTTCCATTCTTGTGTCATGTATTCACCTCAATTATGATCTGTACCTATAGATAGGCTTTACTCATATACTGTTTGATTATACCACATACTTTTTAGGAGATCTATAATTATAAAAGCTTTTAAAATGCAATAGGCTTTTAAATTGAAACCTGTTATGATAAAATATGTATGCCAAATGTTTGCATAATAGATGTAGAGTAAGTTTGGAAGGGTGAAATATATAGTGGATCGAAGATATGATTTGGAAAAGCAGCATAAGAAAGGGAAGATGCATGCCATAGAAAGGATTCAAAAACTACTGGATGCAAATTCTTTTTTTGAGATAGGACAAGAAGTTACCCATCATTGTAAGGATTTCGGAATGGATACAATCATAACACCTTATGATGGGGTCATCACAGGATATGGAACAGTGGATGGCAAAAAGGTATGCATATATGCGCAAGATTTTACGATCATGGGAGGCTCTTTAGGGAAGCAACATGGAGAGAAGATCTCAGGAATCATAGAGCTAGCGATCAAAGCTAAATGCCCACTGATCGGGATTAATGATTCTGGAGGGGCAAGGATTCAAGAAGGGGTTCATGCGTTAGCAGGGTATGGGAAAATATTTTATTATAATACAAAAGCCTCTGGTTATATTCCACAGATTTCTGTCATCGCAGGCCCTTGTGCAGGAGGGGCTGTATATTCTCCAGGGCTTACAGACTTTGTATTTATGATTGACGACATCAGCAATATGTTTGTTACGGGTCCTAAAGTAGTCAAAACTGTGACCAATGAAGATGTGACGCCGGATCAATTAGGGGGCGCTTTTATGCATGCCTCTAAAAGTGGAGTAGTACATTTTAGACATAATGAAGAAGGTGCTTGTTATCAGCAAATTCGCAAACTTCTTCAAGCTATACCCCATAATAATGAACTTACAGATACATTCTGTAGCCGAAGTTATGAGCATAAAGATCAGAATTCCATTATTAATATACTGCCTATACAATCCAATCGTACCTATGATATGAAAAAGATCGTTACCAGTTGTATGGATGATGACAGTTTTATTGAGGTACACAGTGAATTTGCAAAAAATATAGTCGTAGGTTTTGGTAAAATTTCAGGATGTTTGATAGGTGTAATTGCCAATCAACCAGCTTTTTTAGCGGGGGTACTAGATTGTGATGCCAGTGATAAAGCCGCTCGATTTATCAGGTACTGTGATGCTTTTCATATTCCTATTGTAACATTCACAGATGTACCAGGATTTTTGCCTGGTTTATCCCAAGAAGAAAAGGGAATCATTCGTCATGGAGCAAAACTTCTATATGCCTATTCAGAAGCCACAGTACCAAAGATCAATGTAATTATACGTAAGGCATATGGGGGTGCTTATATAGCTATGAGCAGTAAGCATCTGGGAGCGGATTTTGTATATGCATGGCCGACTGCAGAGATTGCAGTGATGGGCGCTGAAGGAGCGATTGATGTTCTATATCATCAACAATTAACAAAAACAGAAAACAAGGAACAGGTAAGAAAACAAAAAATCAATGAATATGAAGAAAAATTTTTAAATCCTACCATTGCAGCCCAACATGGATATATTGATGCCATTATTGAGCCAGAGCAAACTCGAAAGATCATTTTTGATTCTTTAAAGATGTTGGGAAATAAAAAAGAAGCTTCTATGCAGATGAATAAGAAGCATGGTAATATTCCTTTATAATATTGAAAGAAGTAGAATGCTAAAGGAGCCTACTATATGATCAAAGTACTCATCTCAGGATATCATGGTTTTGAAAACTGTGGAGACGAAGCAATACTGCTTGCTATGAAAAGTAATATTCAAAAACTAGATTGCCCAATTCATATTACAGCCTTATCTCTAAAACCAGAAAATACAAAATTGGCTTATGGAATTGATGCCATACAACGTTTTGATTTTTGGAAGGTTCTTTTTGCTATTCGACGGAGTGATATCTTACTAAGTGGTGGTGGAAGCTTACTGCAAGATGAGACAAGTACTCGTTCACTCCTTTACTATTTGGGAATTATTGCGGTAGCAAAACTATTGGGTAAAAAGGTTATGTTGTACTCTAATGGAATCGGACCTGTATCTAAATCCTACAATCGGTTTTTTATAAAGCGCATCATTAATTATGTAGATATGATCACACTTCGGGAAGAAGCTTCTAGAAAAGAATTGCAGGGGCTGAATATTACTAGACCACCAATCTATGTAACAGCAGACCCAGCTTTTACTTTAGATGGTATTTCTAATGAAGAAGCAGTAAAAGTATTACAAAAAGAAAACATTCCCTATGATCGACCCTTGATGGGGGTTTCTGTAAGAGCATGGAAGAATTCAGAAGATTTTATTGAAAAGATGGCAAAACTGTGTGACTGGATGATCGAAAAATATCAAGTTCATGTGGTTTTTATTCCTATGCAGCACGACACAGATATAAAAGTAAGTACAATACTGCAGCAAAAGATGAAAAATACATCTTTTATACTTCGAGATCGATATCAAGTGAAAGAAATGCTAGGGATTGTAGGACTTTTTCATATCGTGTTGAGTATGCGTCTACATACACTGATTTTTGCAGGAGTCAAAAGAATCCCGATGCTCGGGTTTGTATATGATCCTAAAGTAGAACATTATTTGGAACTTTTGAATATGCCCTCCGCAGGCAGTGTATATGAGTTGGATTTGGAGAGTATATACCCTATCATTGACGAAATGATGTTGAATCATAAAAAGTATGAAAGTGTATTAGAAAGAATTGGGACAAAGCTTAAAGAAAAGGCAGAACAGAATGATGTCTATTTACTGCAGTTGATACAAAAATTGCAGACTAGGGACAGGGAGGTTTAGTTGTGGGTACCAAAGTAGATATTATGGGTGTTGCTTTTGATACGATCACTAGAGAGCAAGCAAAACAAAAATTAATCATGGCATTCAAAGGGAATCGATGTATATGTGTATATACTCCAAATCCTGAGATGGTCATGGAAGCACAAAAAGATCATGAGTTTATGGCTGTACTTCAAAGAGCGGATCTAGTTGTACCAGATGGTATTGGTATCGTACTGGCATCCTATTTGACCCAAACTAGGATAAAAGAAAGAGTAGCAGGATATGACCTAGTCCAGTCTCTTCTTAAAGAAATGCCTCCACAAGGATATAGTTGCTATTTCTTGGGCGGAAGTCCAGGCGTAGTAGAACAAGCTGCATATAAGATGAAGCAAAAATATAAAGGGCTGCAGATCGTAGGAAGTCATCATGGTTATTTTTCAGAGGAAGAGGAACAAAGTGTGATAGACGAGATTCAAAGGCTAAGACCTGATCTATTACTAGTTGGACTTGGTTTTCCACGACAAGAAAAGTGGATTGATCAATATAGACATACCCTCCCAGTGAAGGTATGCATAGGTGTGGGGGGAAGTTTTGATGGGATGGCAGGAAAGGTAAAAAGAGCGCCAGTTTTATTTCAAAGACTGGGTTTGGAATGGTTTTACCGCTTAGTCGCACAGCCCACTCGGGCAAAGCGAATGGTACAACTCCCCATATTTGCATGGAATATGATCGGTTTTTCTATGGGTTGTAAGAAGGAGAAAAAATAATCATGAACCATACAAAAAAAGAAATCATAAGAGATTATATTTGGATTATCCTTGGAACTACGATAGTAGCCGCAGCCATCAATATGTTTTTTGAAAAGCAACAATTGGTTACGGGCGGTGTCACGGGACTAGCCATTGTGATAAAACATGTAACAGAAAGTATCTTTGGAGGGGGTATTCCCCTTTGGCTTACCAATATTTCTTTAAATGTCCCCTTATTTATTATAGGGGTTAAGGTTCATGGAAAAGGTTTTGGAACAAAGACTCTTTTTGCTACTTTCTACTTATCTTTTGCATTATACTATACAAAATTTTTGCCTATACCGACTACAGATCTTCTATTATCCAGTATCTTTGGTGGAGTTGTCGGAGGAGTTGGTCTGGGGATGGTATTTTCCACGTTTGCCACTACTGGTGGGACAGATCTTTTAGCCAGTATTCTTCAAGTATATAGCAGGCATATTTCAGTGGCACGTATTTTACTATTGATTGATTCGCTGATCATTCTGTCAGGATTATTTGTATTTGGGATAGAAAGAGCTATGTATGCGATCATTGTTGTATATATAACAGTTAAAGTGATTGATAATATATTAGAAGGGATTACTTTTTCTAAAGCAGCCTTTATTATATCCAATTGTGCAGAGCAGATTGCGGATGAAATTATGTTGCGATTGGATCGTGGGGTGACAGGATTAAAAGGAAGAGGAATGTATACAAAGTTTGATAAAGAAGTACTTTTTTGTGTGGTTTCTCAAAAGCAGATTGTACAAGTAAAGGAAATTGTAAAAGAAATTGACAGTAGTGCGTTTGTCATTGTAGCAGATGTACGGGAAGTTTTTGGGGAAGGATTTATTCCACATATCCCCAAAAAATAAATTTTTATGTATAATAAGACGTAGAAAGCTAAATTTTCGGGGTAAAAAGCGAGCAAAAAACACCGAGTTGTTGTAAAAGATGTAAAATATTTCAAATATATGCTTGAAATATTGTCGAGTATACACTAAAATTCTTTTTTTTCTAGGCTTGTTTATGCAAATGTAACAAAACTTAACATGGTAATTTGTTCAAAAGAGCAATAGTACATGTTTCGAAAATATTGTATATTTAGAGTAGATGTTTTGAAAGTAGAGTTTTTTAAACTTCTATTATTTTAAGGGGGCAATTTGAATGGCAGAGCTAAAGTTAAAGAACATCTATAAGAAATACACAAACGGGTTCGTAGCTGTTACAGACTTCTGCTTGGACATAGCTGACAAAGAGTTTATTATTTTTGTAGGTCCATCCGGTTGTGGTAAGTCTACTACTCTTCGTATGATTGCAGGATTGGAAGAGATTTCTTCTGGGGAATTATGGATTGGAGATCGATTAGTCAATGACGTGGCTCCAAAAGACAGAGATATTGCCATGGTGTTCCAGAATTATGCTTTATATCCACATATGAGTGTGTACGACAATATGGCATTTGGCTTAAAGCTTAGAAAAACTCCTAAAGCAGAAATAGATAAGCGAGTTCGAGAAGCTGCAAAGATTTTGGATATGGAACATTTATTAGATCGTAAACCTAAAGCTTTATCGGGTGGACAAAGACAACGTGTTGCTATGGGACGAGCCATTGTTCGTGAGCCAAAAGTATTCTTGATGGATGAACCTTTATCCAATCTGGATGCAAAACTTCGTGTGCAGATGAGAACAGAAATTTCTAAACTACATCAAAGATTGCAAACAACATTTGTTTATGTTACGCATGACCAAACAGAAGCGATGACATTGGGAACAAGAATTGTTGTTATGAAAGATGGTTTTATTCAACAAGTAGATTCTCCAATTAATTTATATAATAGACCAAAAAACTTATTCGTAGCAGGATTTATTGGTTCACCACAAATGAACTTTATTGATACAAAAGTGGTAAAAGAAGCAGATGGTATTTATTTACTATTTGGAAAAGATAGAATCAAGTTACCAGAATCAAAAGCTAAGAAATTAATCGATGGTGGATATGTGGGTAAAGAAGTAATCATGGGAATTAGACCTGAAGATCTTCATGACGAAGTCGAGTTAATTGAAGCAAATCCATTAAATGTAATTAATGCCAATGTAGAAGTAACAGAACTTTTGGGTGCAGAAGTATATCTGTATTTAGTAGTAAATGGTCAAAACTTTACAGCGCGTGTAGATCCTCGAAGTAAAGCAAAACCAGGTGATACCATTAAATTAGCATTGGATACAGCTAGAATTCACATTTTCGATAAAGAAACAGAATTATCAGTTGTAAGTTTGTAATAATAACGAATAAACCAAAAGAGAAAATATACCAAAATGGTATATTTTCTCTTTTATTTTTATCTTATTTGTTATAAGATAAGATAAAGTATTTAAATATAAATATATTATATATAGAAAGTTAGGGTGGCAATATGATTTCAAATCAAATACTGCAAAATACCATTGATGGACTTAAAGTAATTACCCGTAGAGAAATAAGTATCATGGAAAGAGAAGGGAAAGTACTTGCATCTACAGAGGAACACAGGATGGGTGGACACCTAGATTTGGTGGAGGATTTCGTTTTTTCTCAAGCAGAGAGTCAGCTCATACAAGGATACCAGTACTTCAAGGTATTTGATAATCATGTAGTAGAGTATGTAGTATCTATCAAAGGGGAAGATGAAGAAAGTTATCGGATCGGTAAAATTGCTGCATTCCAAATTCAAAATTTGCTAGTAGCGTATAAAGAAAGATTTGATAAAGATAATTTTGTAAAAAATTTATTATTGGATAATTTACTCCTAATAGATATCTATAATCGATCCAAAAAACTGCATATTGAAAATACAGTGAAAAGAATTGTGTATCTGATCGAAACACCTATTGATAAGGATCTAAATATAGTTGAAATCGTAAGAAGTATTTTTCCAAACAAGGCAAAAGATTTTGTAACAGCGGTGGATGAGAAAAATATTATTTTGGTTAAAGAGTTAAAAGATCGAGATCTAGGAGAAGATATTGAGCGAGTGGCCCGAATGATTTTAGATACGATTGGTAGTGAGGCCATGAATAAAGTATATGTATCCATTGGTACAATTGTGAATGATCTAAAAGATGTATCCCGTTCCTATAAAGAAGCAAAGATGGCATTGGAAGTAGGAAAAATATTTGACTCAGAAAAATACGTAGTCAATTATGATAAGTTGGGGATCGGAAGATTGATTTATCAGCTGCCTATTCCTCTGTGTAAAATGTTTATCAAAGAAGTACTTCATGGGCTTGCTGTAGATGAGTTTGATGATGAGACATTAATCACAGTGAATAAATTCTTTGACAATAATCTTAATGTATCTGAAACCTCTAGACAATTGTATATTCATAGAAATACATTAGT
>CALKRZ010000146.1 GCA_937989765.1 uncultured Clostridia bacterium
TGTATTTGCAAAAAATGGATATACTTATAAAGGTAGGCTCATCAATAACTGTCATATTTGTGGACAGTTTGAAGATATGAATGTGTGGGCTAAAAGCATAGGATAAAAGATCGGTGTCCTTACACCGATCTTTTATCCTATGAAAAATGAAAAAGCCCATACCACTCCACAAAGGAATAATACAGACTTAATACGCTATGTTTAAAAATTGTTTGATGTATACATTGTACAACTATCACAGTATATACTGATTCTATTTTTTTGTCAATATATTTAGGAATATGTCTTATATCAAAAAATAGTCAAAGGAACTAAACCTCCGCTCCGCTACTCTTCTTATAGGAGCTATATAAACCTTCCAATGCAGGGTTATTTTATATACCTCATAATTTTTCTAATCTGTTCTTGGCTACTTCCCATATCCATATTGGCTACTACATAATCAGCAATTTTTTTATTATCCATTTCTTTAGCTTCTAGGGCATATCGGATTCTTGTTTGGATACTTTCTTCAGAATCTCCTCGCATCCGCATCCGCTTTTCCATTTCCTCGATAGGACAGTAAATAAAGATCACTTTACAAGCCTCGTGATACATGGCTTTAAACTGCTCTACCCCTTCTCTATTTAATATCACATATACCGCATCCGCACAGCTCCATTTAGACTCCACTTCCTGCTTTGTAATGCCATAGTAAAATCCTGCATACTCACTTCTTTGTACAAAGTCTAGGGTTTCAAACTCCTCTGGAGAACAGAAATAGTAGGGCGCACCCTGTTTTTCTCCTTGGCGCATGAGTCTGGTAGTACTGGATATTAATTCAGGCATATGAAGATTTTCACGTATATAATTCCCCAATGTTGTTTTTCCGCTTCCCGAAGGTCCGATCACAGCAAAAATAGTTTTCAAGACTGCCACTCCTTTGATATTTATAAACCTAAAAACCAACTTGCCATAGAAAAATACGCTATCAAGGCTACTGCATCTACTATGGTAGTAATCAGAGGGCTCGCCATAATCGCAGGATCCAGTTTTAATTTTTTGGCTGCAATCGGTAGTGCTCCTCCGATTACCTTTGCTAACACTACGGTTAAAAATAAACTTAATGCTACAGTAAGCGCAATTTCGAATTGTACTCTTTCAAAGAAATAAATTCGAATAAAATTAAAGACCGCTAACGCAGTTCCTACTATTAGACTAACCTGTAACTCTTTCCACACGACTTTCGCCATATCTGAAAGTTCAATTTCCCCTAATGCCATCCCTCTAATAATCATTGTAGAGGATTGGGAGCCTGCATTTCCTCCTGTATCCATGAGCATAGGGATAAATGCGGCTAAAATGACTACAGCTTGTAGTACATCCTCAAATCCTCGGATGATATTTCCTGTAAATGTAGCCGATATCATAAGAACCAAAAGCCATATAATTCTATTCTTAGCCAAAGTGCCTATGCTTGTTTTTAAGTATTCTTGTTCAGATGGCTGCATCCCAGCCATTTTTTGAAAGTCCTCTGTATTTTCCTGATCGATAATATCCACTACGTCATCGATCGTAATGATCCCTACTAGCCTATTTTCATTATCTACTACGGGCATAGATAATAAATCATACTTTTTAAAAAGCATAGCAATCTTTTCTTGATCATCTAACGTGTGAATAAAAATCTTATCTGTATTCATAATATCTTTTATCAGCGTTTCCCCATCACTTAAAATGAGTTTGCGAATCGATACAATCCCTTCTAACTTCCTATTACTATCGATGACATAACAGGTATTGATCGTTTCTTTATCCACTCCTGTTTTTCGAATATGTCCTAGCGCCTGATCCACTGTCATTTCTTTTTTCAAGTCTACATACTCGATAGTCATAATACTACCTGCTGAAGACTCTGGATAATTCAAAAACTGATTGATCAATTTTCTGGTTGCTTCATCCGTATTTTTCAATACTTTTTTTACTATATTTGCAGGCATTTCTTCTAAAAAGTCAATCGCATCATCCAAAAATAGTTCATCTACAATGCTCTGTACTTCTTTATCTGTAATGGATTCAATAATATACCGCTGCTGATCAAAGGAAATGTAGGAAAATACTTCTGCTGCCATTTCCTTGGGCAAGATCCGAAAGATAATGAGTACATGTTCATTGCTAAGTTCCTCTAACAATTGGGCAATATCTACTACATTCATGCGTAAAATTTCATTTCTAGCCTGTTGAAATTTGTTTTGGCGAATTAAGTCTATCAATATGTCAGCCATCTTTTGGCCCTCCTTTTTAGAGCCACAAATCACGGTTACTGATTATGGCTCTTCTTGTTTTTTGTTGATTAGGCTCCTCGGGTAAGGGGCTTGCGTCCATAATCACCACCAACTTTCTTTCTTCATTTATTTATTTACTTTATATGATCCACGCTTTATTGTACTACGGAAGGCGGGTACAGGCAATACTGCAAAAAAATAAATCTATCCATCAATCAGTACTATTGTCTGCATTGATCTATAGATTTAAACAAAATATCCATAAAACTATATAAAACTTTATACAATTTCTACTGTAGTTTGCGCTACTTTGATAATCTGTTGTAAACTGGCAATCGCTGTTTTTTCATACTGTAGGATCTGATTTAATTGACTATATACTTGTTCATAGCTCGTCTCATGAGCCAAAAATTCTTTTTGAATTTGTTTCATTCCCTTGAGCGCTTCTATATGAAGAAGCGCCTTATGTATCTTGCTATTCTCTATTTCTATGATAGATGAAAAATCCTGGAATGCCTGCATTTGTTTTTCTGTCATTCTCTGTTTTGACTGGATCTTTTCATCCATCGCATGTTGAACTTTCGCTATCATTCTATTTTTTTCTTTTAAAAGCTGTGTTATTTCACGCGTATGCGCATGCAAATAATCAAAGAGAGATTGTATCTGTTCTTCTTGGGTTTGTATTTCAACTCCATTTTGGTTATCTAATTTTTGAACCAACATTTTGGTTTGTAGTTGTATCAAATGTACAGATAAATACCTAATATCTAAGCTATTTGCAGCAACTGTTGGTAAAGATAAGTATACTATAATCAAAATACCGCCTATAATTTTCTTCAAAATTCTATCACCCTTTCATTGCATTGTAAAAGCATTGTAAAAAACATCTTATTCAGAGCTATTCAATTTATTTTATCTCATAAATATGAAGAAACTATGAATCAAGTATGTCTATATACGCAAATCTTAGAAAAAAGTTCGTAGAATATGAAAAAACTAATAGATTTTCGTGGGAAACTTGTGTCGGATGGTTAAAAAGCCCATAAATAAAATCCAACCAACCGGTTGGACTTTACTTATGGTTTTTTTGATTTGGTCTCATATGGCCAGTCTATAATACCTCCAAGATCATATACCTCTGTATATCCAAGCTCCAATAATATCTGGGCTGCGGTAACACTTCGCCGTCCACTTCTGCAATAAATGAAGATAGGAATACTTTTATCTATCATCTGTTCTTCTGCAGACGCTTCCAATGTATCTAGCGGAATGAGTATGCTCTCTGGAATATGGATTTCTTCATACTCTTCTTCTGTCCTCACATCCAACAAAATACTATTTTTATTTTTGTCCATCTGTTCCTTTGCTGCTTCTGGTGAAATTTTCTTCATCTTCATTGCTTCCACAGGCCTACTTTCTATGCTGCTCTCATTGGTATAGCTACATCCTACAAGTGGAACTACTCCTATCAAAAACAATAAAAAAATCACTACTGCGCTTATATTTCTAGCAGAAAATATCTCCATCCATCTCACTCCTTCCTTCGTTCTTTCATTTTATCAGATAAATAGAGCCTCGAACATACCACAAAATAAACCTGTATGATTGAAGTGGGGTCAAAGGAATAAACCCCAGCTCAGCTACAGTTTATTAACCATCCGGTGGATGGTTAAAATAATGTATTTATACAAATACTATGATCAAAACATAAAAGGAGTTGTACTCATGAAACATTTTAACGAACCTAAAGGTATTCATATCTCACCTACCACAGCAAAGCCTCATCATAATATAGTCGTTGCTTATGATGGATTATTAGTTCAATCAGGAGCTGATGAAGTGTATGTTCATTGTGGTTCTTCGGATCGAACTACGAATTGGAATAATATTCAAGATGTACCCATGAGAAAGCATTCTGATGGTACCTTTTCTGCTGATGTTTATGTGCCTGATGGAGAACGGCTTAATATATGCTTCCATGATAATGCCGACAATTGGGATAATAATAATTGGCATAATTATTCAGTTCCTATTCGCTAACATTCCAATAGATCTCCATTCGGTCTATTAGAATAAATGTATACATGCTCTGCGTGTCATTTGTATGCTTGGTTTAATAATCGCTCGGCCGATAGATTGATCCCTATGGCGCCTATAGGTGCTGTGACCAGTATGGATAATACCGCAATGGCTAAAATAATTTCTCCTGAGGGTACACCTAATGAAAGCGGGATCGTACCAATGGCTGCTTGCACAGTAGCCTTTGGTGTATAGGCGATCATACAAAATAGTTTCTCTTTCAAGTTCAACGGAGTACCGATCACAGATATCATCACGCCCACACTTCTTCCCAAAAGACCGATCAAAATGATAATCAAACCTACAAATCCAGCTTCTAGAGCGACTGCTGTATTTACCTGCGCCCCTACTAGGACAAAAAGAAGAATTTCTGCTAAAACCCAAATCTTATTGAATTTGACTGCCAATCTTTTTGCAACTACTGGGGTTTTTTCTAATAAGATAAAGCCCATGGTCATTACCCCTAAGAGACCTGCGATCTCCAATTTATTTTTGAGGGTATTTTCTAGTACTGTGAGTAGTATCCCTATGCCCAGCATATACAACACTTTTTTGGTATCTCTCATAGGATACTTTTTAAATAGATAAATCATGCTAAATCCTGCGATCATCCCTACCCCAATCCCCAGTATGATCGATATAGGAATCTGGAAAATACGGATTCCTATATTTTGCTGACTCCCACTATAAAATCCTAAAAAGCTTGTAAAAATCGTAATCGCAAACACATCATCTATAGAGGCTCCTGCCAATATCATGGTGGGAATTCCTTTGTCTGTGCCTATTTTTCTTTCCATGAATGTAAGCATAGCAGGAACGATCACCGCCGGTGAAACCGCTGCTATCATAAAACCTAACATCCCTCCTTCTATGAATGAAAATCCTAGAAGTTTTGTGGATATAAAGGCAATCGTGAAGCCTTCTAGAATCCCTGGGATACAGCTGAGCTTTATGGCAGCGCTTCCTACCTTTTTGATCTCTTCTTTACTGATGCCTAGTCCTGCTCGCAGAAGTATAATGATGAGGGCTATTTTTCTAAAATCTGCAGAAGCACGGAGTACGTCTGGGTCTAACCAATCCATGCCATAAGGTCCAATCAGTATGCCGATCAGCAGCATACCCAAAAGGCCGGGGAGTTTTAGTTTTGTAAATAGTGCATTTGCTAGTAATCCTAGTAAAAGGATCAGTGCCAAACTTGTTGCCATATTATTACCTCCATAGATTATGTCAAATTTCCGCGAGAGGAAATATTTCATTTTCATAGATTTCGAGTCGCTGGGGCTATTGGATCATTTTGTCGAATATAGATTGATTTTTTGGGATCTCAGAAAAAGCATGTGGTAAGGCAAATATATAAATCTTCCAACAACTGCAAAATCGCACTTGTGCAAAGGGTAAGTTTAGTTGAAATTTGGGACGTGCTCTTTTGTTGCAGTTGTTTCCAGATTTATATATTTACCTTACCACCACATACTTTTTCTGAGATCCATTTTTTGTATGGCATATGTAGTATGTCGTCTTGTTTACTACCACGGCTGTTTACTGTCCCCTAGTTCTATTATGTGCTAGTCGCTCCACGAAATCTATTCAAATTGAAATATTTCCTCTCGCTTATATTTTCTACTCTACTAGTGTAACACATTCTTGGTTTATACTCATCCTCTCAATAAAATAACTCCTATGGACAATAAAAAAGTTGTCAGTAGGAGTTATTGGTGTTTGTGCAGTTTGGGTGAATTATATCACCTTATTTACTGTATCGATGTATCACCGAGTAGTCGGCAAAATATAGTTAAGAAGATTTATTGGCTGCTTCTTCGATGGCTACGGCGACGGCTACGGTAGCGCCTACCATTGGATTATTTCCCATTCCCAAAAAGCCCATCATTTCCACATGGGCGGGTACTGATGAAGAACCTGCAAATTGAGCATCGGAGTGCATTCTTCCCATGGTATCCGTCATACCATAAGAAGCAGGGCCTGCTGCCATATTGTCTGGATGCAGGGTTCTGCCTGTACCACCACCGGATGCAACGGAGAAGTATTTTCTACCGATCTCATTACATTCTTTTTTATACGTCCCAGCTACTGGATGTTGAAATCTTGTAGGGTTGGTTGAATTTCCAGTGATGGATACATCCACACCTTCATGATGCATAATGGCGACTCCTTCTCTTACATCATCAGATCCATAACATTTTACCTTGGCGCGATCTCCTTTGGAGTAAGCGATTTCTTCTATGATTTCTAGTTTACCTGTATAGTAGTCAAATTGTGTCTTTACATAGGTAAATCCATTGATTCTAGAGATGATTTGTGCTGCGTCTTTTCCTAGACCATTTAAGATGACCCTTAATGGCTCTTGTCTTACTCTATTGGATGATTTTGCGATCCCAATAGCCCCTTCTGCTGCTGCAAAGGATTCATGCCCTGCCAAAAAGGCAAAACATTTGGTTTCCTCTTTCATGAGCATGGCACCTAGATTTCCATGACCGATCCCCACTTTTCTATCATCGGCTACAGAACCAGGAATACAAAAGGCTTGAAGCCCCTCACCGATCTTCCGCGCTGCATCAGCCGCCGTTACACATCCTTCTTTGATGGCAATGGCTGCTCCTACTACATAGGCCCAACAAGCGTTTTCAAAACAAATGGGCTGAATGGATTTTGCAATATTGTACGCATCGATTCCTTTATCATCACAAATCTTTTTTGCATCTTCCAAAGAACTAATATTATATTTGCTTAATACTTCATTGATCTGCTCAATTCTTCTATCATAACCTTCAAATAATGGCATTCTTCCACTCCTCCCTTTTTATTCTTCTCTTGGGTCTATGACTGTGACCGCTTCATCAAATCTACCATACGTGCCTGTTGCTTTTTTGACTGCTTCATTAGCATCTATGCCTTTTTTGATCATATCCATCATTTTACCAAGATGAATAAACTCATATCCGATAATTTCTTTATTTTCATCTAGCGCTGTTTTGGTAATATATCCTTCTGCCATTTCTAAGTATCTAGGACCTTTATCCATGGTACTATACATAGTACCTACTTGACTTCGAAGTCCTTTTCCAAGATCTTCAAGCCCTGCGCCGATAGGTAAGCCACCTTCTGAAAACGCGGTTTGGCTTCTTCCATATACGATCTGAAGGAATAATTCTCTCATCGCTGTATTGAT
>CALKRZ010000147.1 GCA_937989765.1 uncultured Clostridia bacterium
AACAAATACATAATAAGAAAAATAGTGTAATTTTTGTTTCTTAATTAATTCTAACATAAACTTCACAGCGATATAGCCGGAAATCGCTGAAGCGAGTACCCCTGCTACGATGGGTCCAACCCCTAAGGATAATGCGCCTGCTCCCATCAAATCTTTGATATCAAATACAGCCGCCCCTAAAATAACTGGGATGGAGAGTAAAAATGAAAACTTTGCTGCAAAAGCTTTATCAAAGTCTCGGAACAATGCCCCTGATATGGTCATTCCCGCTCGGGATACTGCTGGCAAAATAGCAATCCCTTGCATGATCCCCACAAAAGCTGCATCTATAAAGGATGCTTCTTCTGCTTTCTTTTTGCCACTAGGCGCTTTACCCGCATATAGAAGCACAAGTCCTGTGAACAAAAACCCAAATCCTAGGGTGCGCCCACTAGAAAAAGATGCTTTGAAAAAGTCTTTAAATAAAATACCTATCAAAACGGTGGGAATCGTCCCTGCAATGAGTAAATATGTCATCCTTTGAAAAGGCTTCTTTAGTAATTCAACAATATCTCCCCAGAATACTATAAATACAGCTATTAACGTCCCTAAGTGGACAAATATTTCAAAAGTTAGCGGTGGGGCTTCTACACCCAGTATTTTTTGGAATAGTACTAGATGCCCTGAACTGCTGACGGGCAAAAACTCTGTAACCCCTTGGATGATCCCCAGGATGATTGCCTGTATTATATTCATATTTATCCTCCTTTTATTTTATTGGATCTCTGCAAAAATATGTGGTGGTAAGGCAAATATATAAATCTGGAAACAACTGCAATAAAGGAGCGCGTCCCAGATTCCAACTATACTTACCATTTGTACAAGCGCGATTTTGCAGTTGTTGGAAGATTTATATATTTGCCTTACCACATACTTTTGCAGAGATCCATTTTATTTCAACCTTTACTATTATAGATCATCGTGAATATAGTTGCAATATATAGTTGCAATTTATTTTCTACTTATGTTATAGTTAAGTGTAGTTCTACAATTGATTCTGTGTCAAACAGAATAAACCCCCTACTTCGAGTTTATTCTCTCAGATGCCTTACTCATCCGTCGGATCTTCACTCCCATGAATATTGGAAGTTATTACCCCACTTAGTCAACTGAAAGAAAATAACTAGTCAATCTGCTGGTCTATTTTGCGTCATACTGCGTCAGCAGAACCCGCTGATAGTTCCACTAGCAACGGAACCTGCTTCCTTGTCTGACACAAAATATCCTCAGCATCTTTGACCAGTTATTTTCTTTCAGTTGCCTTCTAGAAGTTCAGATGGTTGTACTGATGCAAATAATTGTATACTGCATATACTACATATATATTACTATACTATCTTACATTGAAAGGAAATACACTATGGAAAAATTAAGATTTGAGGATTTATCATTATCTAACGAACTAATGCACGCTATACAGGATATGGGGTTTGAAGAAGCAACACCGATTCAATCTCAAGCCATTCCTCCTGTATTAGAAGGACATGACATCATCGGACAAGCCCAAACAGGGACAGGTAAAACAGCTGCTTTCGGACTTCCTTGCATCGATATGGTGGATGAAGACAACAAAAAATTGCAAGCAATCATTCTTTGTCCCACTCGAGAATTAGCTATTCAAGTAAGTGAAGAAATGCGTAAATTCTTAAAATACAAACCTACAGTAAAAGTATTACCCATCTACGGTGGACAGCCTATTGATCGACAGATTTTAGGACTTAAAAAAGGCATTCAAATCGTCATTGGTACCCCTGGTCGTATTATGGATCATATGAACCGTCGCACTTTAAAGATGGATAATGTTAAAATGGTGGTATTGGATGAAGCCGATGAAATGTTAGATATGGGCTTTAGGGACGATATTGAAGAAATTTTGTCAAAAGTTCCTGAAGATCGACAGACTCTTTTCTTTTCTGCGACTATGCCAAGAGAGATTTTAGAGCTCACCAAACGATATCAAAAAAATCCTAAACTCATTAAAGTGGTACATCAAGAGTTAACGGTTCCAAGCGTAGAACAGTTATACTTTGAAGTAAAAGAAAAGTATAAACTTGAAGCTTTATCCCGTCTGATCGATATGTATAATCCAAAATTGTCTATGATATTCTGTAATACAAAACGCGGCGTAGATGAATTGGTAGAGCACCTTCAGGGCAGAGGATATTTTGCAGAAGGACTTCATGGAGACTTAAAACAAACCCAACGGGATCGAGTAATGAGCAAATTCAGAAACGGTACTATTGATATTCTTGTGGCTACAGATGTGGCAGCACGCGGGATTGACGTAGATGATATAGAAATCGTATTTAATTATGATGTACCACAAGATGAAGAATACTACGTTCATCGTATCGGTCGAACAGGCCGTGCTGGAAGAACAGGCCGTGCTTTTACCTTAGTAGTAGGTCGTGAAATCTATAAACTACGAGATATCCAAAAATATACGAATTCTCGAATCATTCAGCATCAACTTCCTTCTCTCAGCGACATCGAAGAAGTGAAGATGAATATACATCTAGAAAAAATAAAAGGTGTATTAGAACAAGGCCATTTAAGCAAACAAATCCATATGATCGAGCATCTTCTTCAAGATGAATATACTTCTTTAGATATAGCGGCTGCTCTTTTAAAAATGGCTATGGGAGATGACCAAAAAGAAGATCTCATTGCTCCACAGGTACTGGCACAAACTGGTGGTCCCGAAGGTATGGCTAGATTATTTATCAATATTGGTAGAAACCATAATGTCCGAGCCAAAGATGTACTGGGTGCAATCGCTGGCGAAACAGGTATACCTGGAAAGCTGATCGGTACGATCGATATTTACGATAAATATACATTTGTAGACGTACCCAAAGAGCATGCCAATGATATCCTCATGCGCATGAAGAACAACCAAATCAAAGGCAACAAGATTAATATAGAGCCTGCCAAAGGCAAATAAAGAACAATAAAAAAGCAGAAACCTTTTGGTTTCTGCTTTTTTATTGTTCTTTATGCTCATGTAAGGCATATCCTACATTGACTCTATTTTTACCATTGGCTTTTGCTTCTAACAAAGCTCCATCAGCAATAGCAAATATATCTGGCATATTGGTTACGGTTTCTGGATAGGAAGCGACACCTATGGTTACAGTGACTGGTATATTCATTTCTGTAATTATAGGTAGTACCATCACACTTTTTCTAAAATCATCTAATACTTCTACAGCGATTTCCAGTTTTTCAAATAGTATGACGATGAATTCATCTCCTCCATACCGAATCACTTCTCCACAATACTTAGTGGCAAATTCCATCGCTAAATCTGATATAGCTACCAACAATTCATCCCCTTTGGTATGTCCAAAGGTATCATTTACTTTCTTAAAATTATCTAAGTCAAATACAGCCAAACTATAATTGGCATTAGAGCTATTCATATTCAGCATGAGCTTATTTAAATATTTACGATTATAACAATTGGTCAAAACATCCTTATTAGAAAGCTCACTTACTTTTTCAAACAGTTTAGAGTTTTCACCTGCAATGGAAATTTGTATTGCCAAAGTATCAAAGAAATCGATCTTACTTTTAGTAAAGTAATTTTCAGAATTCTGTTCTGCTACGATCAACCCAATGCGCCGCGCATTCTTAAAATCATTAAGCGGAACCAATAGTACAGATTTTACATTGCTTCCCTGTAGAAACTTATGCGCTCTTCCTTGAAAATCAAATACTGCTGTATCTTTAAGACGCAAAAGATAATCTGGAAGATCATTAGATCTTTGGGATACAAAAACATTACTGTTATAAATGCTACGGGAATAGAACATAAAATCTTCTTTGCTTTTCATCCAGATACTACATGTATCTAACCCCATCACACCCATGAGCATATCGGTAATAATTTCCATTAAGCCTTCAAAGGAATCTAAGCTAGCTGATACTTTAATAACTTCTCCTAGCACCCAGTTCATTCCTTTTTGCTCTTGAAGTTCTTTCTTTAGTATTGAAATTTCTTTATCTTTATTTTTAAGCTCTACTTCATGATTAGAAAGTTTTCGGGTAGGGTTT